>CAZIYK010000005.1:0-26234 GCA_964543445.1 uncultured Flavobacteriales bacterium | reverse complement strand
AGCAAAAGAATTTAAAGTAATAAGCATTATAAATTGTCTACTCCTCTCTTCTTCACTCTCATTTAATTTCATTTCTAATTGAGACTGTAAACTAGATTCAGCATCTGGCATCTTAATATCGAAACCAATCTCAGGCTTAAGTATTTCGTTTTTCAATTTCAAATGCAACTCTACAAGCATTTTATTACTCTCTCCTGTTCCATAATCAAGATATGAAGCTACTTGTGTTTTTGTCTTATAAACTGCATCTATATCTAATATCGCTTCTAATGGATCTCCATCCCACTTAATAGTACTACCTCTTGAAATTCTAAATTTCTTATTTATCAGGTTTTGCATGGTAAAAAGATAATCGCCATCATTAATTGTATAGGTGCCATACATAGAGAAACCTCCTTTGGTATCTATATCCATTTTCAGCTCTCCGCTACCTGTTACTTTCATCACATCTCCTACTTGCTCATCAAACACAATTTCAACTTGAGCATCGGGAGTAACATCAAGGTTGAAGGAAAGTTGCATTCCTTTAAGTAGATTCTCCTCGTAATCCTTTAACTTTTCTATCCTCAGCTCTTCAAACTCGTCCTTTGATATACTATCTACTGGAGGTAAAAAATGTATAAAATCACTCTGACTAGCTTCTTTGGCACTTGAAAAAGGTATAGAAAATACAGTTCCTTTTTCTGTTCGAGCAATTATATCAAAATTCAAATTAGATGTTAAGCCATATATTTTTATTTTTCCTGAAGTAAATACTTTACCGTAATAAAGTGGATTGTCATCCTCAGTAGTATTTAGAGCTAATAATTTATCTGCGTCAACTGTTAGATCTAAATTCCATTTTTTGTAATTATTACTATTGGTAAAAGTACCACTCAACATCCCTTTAGTACCATATTCACTATCTCTAAGACTTACCGACGACACAGATATTTTATGACCCTCAACCAAAACCCTTTGCTTTCCTTCTATATTCAGATTTACATTTAGATAATCTATGGCTACACCCGCTCTTTGCAAATCTAAATATCCGTTTAAATCAGGATTATTTAAAGGTCCTGAAGCTTTTATCTCTCCCGAAGCATACCCTCTTATATCGCTAAATAAACCTTCTGTGAACAGATTAATAAACTCCATCCTCAACTTATCTAAACTAGCATCCACATCTATTGTTGGAATTGCTCCTCTAAGATCTACAACTCCTGTTGCATCTAGTGATTTTATTTCATTCCTAATTAGACTTATTTCTGTATTATAAACATCGTTATTTGATGCACTACGCATACCTATACTTAAATTCCCCAAATAATTTGAATTAAAGCTTAGGCTATCTACTCTTAAATTTGCAACAGGTTTTACTTCCTTACCTTCTTCACTCAAAATAAGATCAGCATTCATTACTCCCGAAAACTTATACTTCGTACCCTCAGGAATTAAACCTTTTAACTCTACATTTTCGATATGGGCAAAATACTTTTGTTTTGATTTTTCTTTATGACCATGTATAAGTATTGATTGATTAGCGTTAGCCACATAAATAGAATCTATATCAACTGCATTAGTCTTACGATTAAAAACTACTTTACTATTCTTATCATTTTCTGGATTTATAACCCAAGTATTCCCCATAAAATTCATCTCCGAATGAAGGAATCCAAATACCAAATTAGAATTCTTGTCTATAGTATGGTATAGCTTGAAATTATATTTTTCTGTTAAAGAATCTCCTCCATAAAAATCAGTCGTAAGTTCTATTGAATCTGTTTTATTAACAATGGCTAAATTTAAATCGTGAATAGAATACATATCTGTTTTCACCTGTTTCATCTTTAACAGTGTACTGTAAAATTCACTTTTATTATCAACCCATAGAGTTATTGAATCTATCCTATTATCATCTATCTTAATTCCGTCAGAATTAAACTTTACTTGTAAATGATTTGTTTCGGAATCTAAACTTCCCGAAACACTTGTACCTGATCTAAATTTTATATTAGGATAAAACACTTCTATTATCTTATCCTTAAATGTCATTTCGAAATCTATATTTTGTCCTTCAACAACATCTATGCGCTTGTAGTTATCAAACAAACTCCCCAATGCGTTCTCATACATTTTAGGTATATCTTGGAAATAAAAATCTCCTTTAATTTCTCCTGAAAGGATGTCTTTAGAATTTATTTTGATATTATGATATGTTCCTTCCTTTGTAGATACAATACTAAACTTATCGAAATAATACAGGTCATTCTCATTCTGATACACCATGTTAGATAAATTAAAACTACCCACAAGGTCATCGAAAGTTTTACCCTGAAGATTTACTTTCATACCTCCTTCGAGATAAGCCAAACTATCTCTAGTAAATAGATTAGTCTTCACCAAATCCGCTTTATCTATATGTGCTTCAAAATCATACTTAGGAATATCAGATCTTAAATCTACAAGACCATCGAAAGAAACTGCAAGATTTTCATCATTTACACTTATTCCTCCTTTAAATAATTTATCCTCTACATTTCCTTTTACCTTTATATTGTGATACTTATAATTATTGAAATATAGAGTTGTAATATTTCCATCGATGTAACTATCTAAAGTTTCTATAGTAAATCCCTTCCCTTTAATATTAACATCTAGCTCAGCTAGACCTAAGTTATTATTCTCGAAAAATTTATTTAAATCAAAATCTCTAACTTTTACTTCTCCCCTATAATTAGCATTCTGAATAGAATCTTTTATTTCTATCTCAATATCACTTACCAACTCACCTATATCTGTTTTGAAATCCATATTGGTTTTCAAATACTTATACTTGAATTTAACATCACCTGTAAGGTTGAAATCTCCCAACCTAGAAACTAACGGGGGAAGTGATTTATGAAGTTTACGAGGTAAAATCCCTATTAAATCATTATAATTTGAAGACAATCGATACAATTTCAAGTTAAAATCAAACTTATTCTTAGAAAGAATATTATACAAATCCATACGAGCGTTAATCTCTGTATTTTTTGCAGTTCGCATTTTAAACTCAGAAACTTTCATTCTATCAACGTTTCCTTTTGCTTTCATTGACAACCTTACATTATCTTTTGAATTGGTAAAAGGAACAAAATAATTCATCTCCTGTAAGGAAACTGTAGATGGATGAATCACAAAATCTAACTTAACATCAGGTGATTTTTTTATTAAATGATGTAATGATGGATAGGTTATTTTTAAATCGGATTTTATATTTGATTTTTCTGATAATATCTGAAGATTATTGATTTGTATATAAGTTGGGCTGTAAACAAAATCACCAACAAGATTTTTTAATTTAAACTTATTACTAGCATCAAATTTCAATTCATCTATTGAAAAACTAATATTCTTACGGTTAGCCACAATATTCCTTACCACCAAATCTAAATCTGTTAGTTCGAAATTTTGCTTTCTTTTTGGTCTGAAATCAGAATAATTAAATGTTAGATTCTTAACATTAACTCCCGTGGAAATAACTCCTATATCTTTTTTAGTTTTTGTTGTATCCTCTTTAGTCCTAAACTTATTTATAAAAATATCAAGATTAGAAATAGTATCATTTTCGTAAATCTTCACCGATAAGTAAGGATTTACCATAAACAAATCGTCTATTTTGAACCTCCCTACCGCAAGATTAACCTTATCTACGTTTCCTCGAATATTAGAAACGTAAAACATGGTATCCCTTTTGTAATCCTTAACTAGAATTTCCTCGAAAGCTACTTTGCCAAATACCGACAAATCTACTTTTGAAATAGAAATATCTGTACCCTTCTCTTTATTAATATATTGAGTAACAAAATCGGCTATTTGAGTTTGTACAGGAGAAAGACTTAACAGAAATGAAAGCAGCAGAAAAATCGCTAAAATAACGAGAGATACCTTTAATATTATTTTTCTTATCCTTCTGATAGTAATCTTTTTTTAAATTTGCACGTTGCTTTACTGCAATAACTTTCAAAAATATAATTTATCAATTTAAAAGCACATCTTTTGTGCTAAAAAATATTTTTAATTTGAGCGATATATTCATACTCGGAATAGAGACTTCATGCGACGATACAAGCGCTTCTGTAATTAAAAACGGAAAGATACTCTCTAACGTTGTTGCTACACAAAAAGTTCACGAAGAATACGGTGGTGTTGTTCCTGAATTAGCATCACGTGCACATCAGCAAAACATTATTCCTGTTGTGGATGCTGCAATAAAAAAATCAGGAATTAATAAGTCCGATTTGAATGCAATCGCTTTTACTAGAGGTCCTGGATTAATGGGATCGCTACTAGTAGGAACTTCTTTTGCTAAATCGCTATCAATGTCCTTAAACATTCCTCTTATCGAGGTTAATCACATGCAAGGACACATTTTGGCAAATTTTATCGAAGATGGAGATATGACTAATCCTGATTTTCCATTTCTAACGTTAGTAATATCTGGAGGTCATACACAGATAGTGAAGGTTACCGATTATTTCGAAATGGAAGTTTTGGGAGAGACGATTGATGACGCAGCTGGAGAAGCTTTCGACAAAACAGCCAAGATACTCGGATTAACATATCCTGGAGGCCCGCTTATAGATAAATTGGCTAAAGAGGGAAATCCAAAAGCTTTTAAATTCACTAAACCTAGAGTTAAAGGATATAATTTTAGTTTCAGTGGCCTGAAAACAAACATCCTCTATTTTATACAAAAACAAGAGAAAGAAAATCCTGATTTTGTAAAAGAAAATCTTCACGATTTATGTGCATCAATTCAATATACAATTGTAGAAATATTGATGGACAAACTTAAATTAGCAGTTAAAGACACTGGTATTACCGAAGTTGCTATGGCAGGTGGAGTATCAGCAAATAGCGAAGTTAGGGAACGTTTCCGTAGAGCCGAAAGAGATTGGAAATGGAAAGCTCACATTCCTAAATTTGAATTTACTACAGATAATGCTGCCATGATTGCTATTGTAGGATATCTGAAATACAAGCAAGGAATTTTTAGTGATATTTCTGTTACAGCAAAAGCTAGATATAGTTTATAAATTTCGGATTCAAATTTCTGATTCGGAATACTTATACAAAAACCTCCTGCACTACTAGAGTACAGGAGGTTTTTAATATAAATTTATTAGATTTTAAATCAATCCATTAATAGTATCTGTAACGACGTACATTAGCAATATATTTTGCTAATCTGAAAACTTGACGGCTATATCCAAACTCATTATCGTACCACACATACAAAACAACATCCTTACCATCATTAGATACAATAGTTGCAAGACTATCAAAAACTGCTGGTGTTGGAGCCCCAACAATATCTGATGATACTAATTCGCTATTGACTGAATATTTAATTTGTTCTACTAAATTTCCTTCAAGAGCATACTTTTTCACCAAATTATTAACATCCTCAACACTTGTTTTCTCCTTTACGCTAAGATTTAAAATTGCAAGAGAAGCATTAGGAATAGGAACTCTAATTGCATTAGATGTTAATTTACCATCTAACGAAGGTATTATTTCTGACACCACATTTCCTACTTTAGTTTCAGTAATTATCATATTCACAGCAGCCGCTCTTCCTCTACGGTGCTTGCCATGAATATTATCTACCAAATTCTGATCATTAGTATATGAATGTATAGTTTCGATGTGTCCTTTTTCAACAACTAAATTATCCTCCATCACTTTAAGAATAGGTGCAACTGCATTAGTTGTACATGAAGCTGCTGCCCAAATATTCTTTTCTTCGTGATTAAATTCTTCATGGTTTACACCATATACCACATTTGGCATTCCTATACCTTGAGCTGTAAACAACACTTTACTTACCCCTCCTGATTTCAAATGACGACCAAGAGCACCTTCTGTTCTATATGCTCCCGAATTATCTATCACTAAAGCATTATCTATTCCGTATCTAATATAATCTATTGTATCAGGACGATCGCTACTAATAACAAAAACAGGAGTTCCATCAATTATCAATGCTTTTCTCTCTGCATCTACTACTACTGTTCCAGGGAAAGTTCCGTGTACAGAATCATATCTCAATAATGCTGCTCGTTTTTCTAAAGACTCTTCATTAACTATATCGCGAACAACTATGGCTCTTAACCTTAACTGCTCTCCCCTACCTGCATGAGTCATAAGTTCTCTAGCAAGTAATCTACCTATTCTACCAAAACCGAAAAGAACAACATCTCTTGATGATAAAGTTTTATGCTCTTTACCAATAATATCTTTAAGTTTATTCTCTACAAAATCAGCACACGTATCGAATTTATCCTGTTCTAAGGCATGCTCGTATGCCAATTTCCCTATATCAATTCTTGATGGTGGAAGATCAAGTTTAGATATTTCCTTAGCTATAGCTAAAGTATTGTGAATATTAATCGGTTTATTTACAAATTGACGTGCATACTCTTGTAATTTTAAAACCTGACTTACATTGATATCTATTAATTGATTTCTAAAAATCAAAAGCTCAATAGATTTATCGAACCATAAATTATTTACAATTTCGATAAACTCTATTGAGGCTTTTCTTTTGTCTACTTGCTGAAATAATTCCTTCTCAAAGAAATTTCCTTCTTCTGATAATATTTGCATTCGGTTATTTATGTTGTTAGTTGTTATGACAACAAAGCTATGTAAGAGAATGCTATTAAAAAAGAAAAATTATTTTTTTAACAAAGCTTTATTAAAGTTTAACAGCATAGTAATCAACATATCCATTATTATCTACAACTTCCATAAGTACAGCCTTTTCTTTGTTCTTTAGGATTCGCTCAATATCATCTTCGTTGTAGATCCATTGATTTTGTATTCTAAGGATTACGTACCCTTCTCTAATTCCAGCTTTCTTCAACAATCCATCGCCAACATTACTAACAATAACTCCAGCTCTAACGCCTAATCTAAGTTTTTGTCTATCTGTTAATGGCCTAAATTCAGCATTAAGTGTAGCTAACACATCCTTTGCTACATAAGCATTCAACTCTGTTGTACCTTGAGCATTAGTTAATTTAACTACAAAAGTTTTAGAATCTCCATCTCTCTTAACTGATACTTTTACATCATCTCCAGGTCTTTTAGATGCCAAATAACCTCTTAAATCAGCAAAAGTTTTAATTTTCTTATTATCTATTTTATAAATAATATCTCCTCTCTCTAAACCACTCTTTCCTGCTTTTCCTGTGCTAGAAAATCCTGCAACATAAATACCTTCAGTTTCATCAACACCTAATTGTTTTGCTGCTTCGTTATTTAACTCCTGAATATTAATACCTAAATAAGCTCTCTGCACTCGGCCATATTCTATCAAATCTTCAACTACTTTCTTTACAATATTAGAAGGTACTGCAAAAGAATAACCTTCGAAAGAACCTGTATGAGTAGAAATTGCAGTATTAATTCCTATTAATTCACCATTAGTATTAACCAATGCTCCTCCACTATTTCCTGGATTTACAACCGCATCAGTCTGAATAAATGATTCTATTCCTGATTGACCTAAAAGATGAATATCTCTTCCTATAGCACTAATAATTCCTGCTGTAACTGTAGATGTAAGATTAAATGGATTACCCACAGCTAAAACCCACTCGCCAAGTTTAATGTTATCAGAATTAGAAAGAGTGATGTATGGCAAATCTTCTGCATCTATTTTCAACAATGCTATATCTGTTTTAGGATCAGTTCCTATTATTTTTGCATCGTAACGTTTCTGATTATTAAGGGTAACTTCTAGCTTTTGAGAATCTTTAATTACGTGATTATTTGTAACTATATATCCATCCTTAGTAATTATTACTCCCGAACCACTACCTACGATTGGCTGCGATCTATATGATTGTCCTCCACCCCAAAAGAAATCCATACGAGAATGACCTCTGTAAACTTGAGACCCTTCCATTATATTTGTAACGTGCACAACTGCATTTACTGTTGATTCTGCCGACTTCGTGAAATTATCAGGGCGGTAGGAATTATTCACACTACTTACAAAAGTTGAATTTGCCTGATTTGCTGATGTAGTATATGTATTATCATTTACAACCTCATGTTTCAAATCGTTTGTCATATCGTTTGGATTGTTCCTTAAAACTAAAACTGTCAATCCTGCTGACGCAACTGAAATTGAAATTGTGTAAAAAATATTCTTTAAATTCATCTTATAACGTTTTTAATTAAACAAGAACATTGTGTACCATGAGCTAAAATACAATACAAAATTCACAAAAAAGATAGTTAATTCTTAAAACCTTAACACAAATTAACTTTGTTGTGTATTTTATGTTAAGCTGTTTAAATTCCATAATTTTGCGACTTACAATAAAACAATACTCTAATGCAAATAGAATTTTTCAAATACCAAGGTGCAGGGAATGATTTTGTAATGATAGACAACCGAGATTTAAATTTCCCTAAAACCAATAACAAACTAGTAGAAAAATTGTGTGACCGTAGATTTGGGATTGGTGGCGATGGATTAATATTGCTAGAAAACGATGACAACTACGATTTCAGAATGATTTACTACAATGCTGACGGATACGAAGGTACAATGTGTGGTAATGGAGGAAGATGTTGCGTTGCTTTTGCAAAACAATTAAATGTAATATCAAATTCTACAAAATTTATAGCTGTTGATGGCGAACATAACGCTACTATAGAAGATGGTTTAGTAAATCTAAGAATGTCTGATGTTGATTTTGTAGCAGAAAACGAGGATCACTATTTTTTAGATACAGGTTCTCCTCACCACGTTGAATTTACTAATGATGTAGCAAAAATTAATGTTCAAGAAAGAGGTTCAGAGATAAGAAATGGAGCTCCTTACTTCGAGGAAGGTACTAATGTAAATTTTGCTGAAAATTTAGGAAACAACACTATTAAAGTTAGAACTTACGAAAGAGGAGTTGAAGGTGAAACTTTAGCCTGTGGTACTGGCGTAACAGCTGTGGCAATATCAGCATACAAGGAAGGTTTAATTAATGGCAATTCTGTAAAACTGAATGTTGAAGGCGGAAAACTAGAAGTTTCTTTCGAAGAAACAGAAAATGGTTTCGAAAACATTTACCTAAAAGGACCTGCAGAATTGGTTTTTGAAGGAAAAATTGATGTAAATATTTAACAAAATACAAAAGCTCACTTTTTATATAAGAGTGAGCTTTTTCTGTTAAAACATTTCATCCGAATCATGATCATATTGGAATTCATCTTCCTCATAAAAATCATCATTAAACTTATCGTCATAATCATTATCTGAATCCCAATAGCCACCATCATCCTCTTTCTTATCAGAAGAATCGTCTTTAGAATCATCTTTATTCGATGAAGATGACCCATACAGAGACGAGAAAAATGGAGATGACACAAGAAATCCACCCCCTACAACTAAACCTAACAATAATATAATTTCCATAACAAAACAACGATTAAAAAAGGATAATATTGTTACTAAATTATAAAAAAACAACTTTACACGCCAAAAGTCACAGTTTTAAAATATAAAGAATTACCTAATTATTTTTCGTAATTTTGCACGAAATTTTGTTCTAAGAAAAGATACATGGCAAAAAGCAAAACAGGTAGTTCTATTACTCCCGAAAAGTATATAAAAACTAGAGTTAGGACTCTAGAGATTAAAGCATGTTATATCAGCGAAAATTGGAAAAGTGCAGGAATCGCAACTATAATCGTTTCGCGTCAGCACAAAAACGGCAACGTTACGCATGCTTTATATCAAATTGACATGTTGGCTCAAGGTATCATCAATACTTTTTTTGAGTTTAACCTTGCAGGTGATAAATATCCACAAGTGATAGCTTATTACAAAAAAGAACAAAATCTAGTTTCTTGTTCTTACGATTTGGTTCATCAAATTATTTACGGCGCTTACGATTTTGCTTCAGAAAATAAGCTAAAAGCACATAAGGATTTTGCTTTAACTCAGTATGTGTTAGAACCAAAAACATATCAGCCTAAAGAAAAAATCGATATTGAATTTGGCGAAGATGGAAAACCTTTAGTTATTGTAACTCTTGAGGATAACAAGAAAAAGCTAATTTCTACTTTAGAGAAAAATATTGGCAAGGACAATTTTAAGGTTATTCATATTTCTGAATTAGCTGAAGAACACGACCATGAACATCATCATCATGATCATGAGCATCATCACGAACACCATCATCACAATCACGATGAATCAGCATTTGAACTTCCTGATTTTGTAAAACCTGCTGATGTTCTCGACAAAGACAATGTTGAAAATTGGACAGATCAAGATTGGCAAGATTTCGAAGAAGGGAAAAAAGAGGTTACTCCAAAGATGACTTTGCAAGTAATTGATTTTATCTACGATTCACATTTTACCAATGAGGAAATAGACAAACGAATAAATATTGATTCTATTGATCATAAAAAATTAAATATTTCACGAGAGCCTATTGCCGAAAACAACTATTTTTCGAACAAAGAAGATGAACAAAGGATAAACAATATATTTTTGGAAGTACTTGAAAATCCAAGTCAAAAACATATTGACCTTTTAGAAGGCGAATTGGCAATTAATCCAAATAACCCTCAATTGTATAGTTACCTTGCGAATGCAAACATAAAGCTTGGCAACATTGACAAAGCTGATGAATGGACTGAACGTGGATACAAAAAATTCCCAGATTATTTATTTGGAAAAATATCTTATGCACAAACATTGTTGCAAAAAGGAGAATCAAAAAAAGTTCCAGAAGTATTCAACAATTCATTCGATTTAAAAACCTTACTTCCAAACCGAAAAGAATTCCATATTTTAGAAGTAATAAACTTTTACTCAATAATGAGTTTGTATTTTACTACTCAAGGTGATATTGCATCTGCAAATATTTATTGGAAAGAGTTGAAAAAGATAAACGAAAGAGAAGAAGAATTAGTGCTATTAGCTGAAAATGAATTAATGGTATTGAAAGCGAAAGTATTAAAAGGAGAATAGTGTTTTCATAAATGGATAATCAAACAAAATCAATATTAAAAAGAAGTCTTATTTCCGGAATTGTTTCTGGCGTTATTTATGCTGGACTTAATGCAGGATTTGACTACTCTGAAGGACTTAATTTTAGGGTAGGTAGATTTCTATTTAATTTTCTGTTTTTTGGAACATTTATGGTACTAATGAACCGTTATATCTTAAGAAAACAAGCAAAAAAAGAAAAGAATAATCAAAAATAAAAGCATAAATCAATTTTCGATGAACGATTTTAAATTATTCATTGTTAATTGTTAATTGATAAAGAAATGGCAAGAAAAAGAAATAAAAACCTAATATTAGAAAACCTTGTACTTACCGATGCTGGAGCAAAAGGTAAAGCAGTAGGTCACGCCGAAGACGGTCGTGTTGTTTTTGTAACAGGGGCAATCCCAGGTGACGTTATCGATGCTAGAGTTACAAAAAAACGCAAAGCAATGTACGAGGCTACACCCGTAGCAATTCATACCTATTCTGACAAACGTACAGAGCCTAAATGTGAGCATTTTGGTACTTGTGGTGGTTGTAAGTGGCAGAATATGGATTACAAATATCAGCTTGAATACAAACAAAACGAAGTTGTAAACAACCTTACTCGTATAGGTCACATTGAATTACCAGAGATTACTCCTATTTTAGGATCTGAAAAGCAATATTTTTATCGCAACAAAATGGAATTCTCTTTTTCTGACACACGTTGGATTACTGTAGAAGAAATGGAAGACGGAAAAGAAATTTCTGATCGTAATGCATGTGGATTTCACATACCTGGTCGTTGGGATAAAATTTTGGATGTAAAAAACTGTTACCTTCAAGAAGATCCTTCAAACGAAATTCGTTTAGAAACAAAAAAGTTTGCAGAGGATAACAACTACGAATTCTTCAATCCATATTCTCAAGAAGGATTCCTTAGAACAATGATGGTTCGTACTTCTTCTACTGGAGACATTATGGTTGTAATTCAGTTTGCAAAGGAAGATGTAGCAAAACGCGAAGCTTTACTCGACCATTTAATTGAAAAATTCCCTAACATTACTTCATTGATGTACACAATCAATTCTAAAGGGAATGATTCTTTATACGATTTAGATATAATTGCCTACAAAGGACAAGATCACATCTATGAAGAAATGGAAGGTTTGAGATTCAAAATAGGACCAAAATCTTTCTATCAAACAAACTCAAAACAAGCTTACGAACTTTACAAAATAGCTAGAGATTTTGCAGATTTAAAAGGAGACGAACTTGTTTACGATTTATACACAGGTACAGGAACAATTGCTCAGTTTGTAGCTAAAAAAGCAAAGAAAGTAATCGGTGTAGAAGCAGTACCTGATGCAATTCGCGATGCAAAAGAAAATGCCAAAAATAATGGCATAGATAATACTGTATTCTATGCAGGAGACATGAAAGATGTTTTCAACGATGAATTTATCGCTCAAAACGGAACTCCTGATGTTATAATTACAGATCCTCCAAGAGATGGAATGCACAAAAATGTAATTGCCAAAATATTAGAAATTGGAGCACCACGAATTGTTTACGTAAGTTGTAATTCTGCTACACAAGCAAGAGATTTAGCACTTATGAACGACATGTACAAAGTGGTAAAAATGCAACCAGTTGATATGTTCCCTCAAACACATCATGTTGAAAATGTAGTATTACTAGAGAAACGATAATTTCGTTTAACTCTTTAAAACTGAGTAGATGTTGCTTTTCAAGTTAATAGCAACATCTACTTAACAATAAAACACAATCAACAAAATATTCAATTCAACAATTAAACATCAATTAACTAATCTATTTTTTTTACATTTGAATATGATAAAAAAATTAAGACTAATATCTATTTTCGGTTTTATACTTCTACTAAGCAGCTGTGAATCTACGGGTGTTTGTACTGAACCTATTACCCCAAAACTAATGATAGGATTTACAAATTATGACAACCTTGGAAACGTAGTAAATGTAGATCCACCTAAAGACTTAAAAATCTACGGTAATAAAGACGGTAAAGACATTATAGGAGAAAATCCAGAAAACGAATTTCTATATCCAAACATAAATCCAGCAGACAACAACAAACTTATACCTTTAATATTTGATGTAAACAGAGATAGTCTTAAATACATTTTCAGATTTGCAGGAGATATTTACGACACTTTAGATATTAAATATACTAGAAAAAATACATACGTAAATAATGATTGCGGATACAAAAGCACTTTTTCTAATGTAGAATTACAATACTACTCTAAAAACAAAATAGATTCTATAATCTTACTTACTGATAAAATTGATTATGACACTGAACAACATATACAAATTTTTACGAAATAGAACCTTGATTGCTATTTTGTTGTTGTTCACAACATCTTTAGCTTATAGTCAAGATAAAGTAGAAAAAGAAGAACCAACTACTATAAATCCTAGCGATACAATTCCATACAAATATGGTTTGCGTATTGGTATAGACCTCGCAGGACCTATATCGATGATAATAGACAATGACCACAAACTTTTTAAAGGAAATTTTGATGCTCGTATCTATAAAAATTATTTCATAGCTGGAGAGTTTGGTTACGAAAAACACAGTGATATTACAGAAAACCTAAAATACACTTCTGATGGAGCATTTGTGATGATTGGTGGCGATTACGACTTGCTTGGATACACTCCTGGCAGAAATGATCTGTTGGCATTTGGAGTTAGATATGGATTTGCTACAATGAATCAAACTGTTGATGAATACAGAATTCAGAATGGTTATTGGAATGACGATACTTACATTGGCAGTATCGATGCTCAACAAGCATATGCACATTGGCTAAATGTAAGAATGGGACTAAAAGTAGAAGTATTACACAACTTCTATCTAGGTCTTTCGGCAGGAGTTAACTTCTTATTCCACGACACTAAACTAGATAATTTCGATAATTTATATATTCCTGGTTATGGTAAAAACAGGAACAATAAATCATGGATTTTCAACTATACAGTAATGTATCTTCTACCTTTCAACTAGATTTTGTTCATATGAAAAACGTAGTATTATTTTTAGCCATATTAACAGCTATAATTTCCTGTAGCAAAGGTTCGGATAAAGTAGAATGTGATAATAAGCTACCAGATAAAGGGATTATTATAAGCAGTGTAGATTTTGGCCCTTGTGTTTACAAACTAAATCACAATACTTTCGTAATACAAGATTCTATTGAGTATGCAGAATTACAAAAAGAAATTACTGAAAGTATGATTGTTGATGATACTTGCAATTTCCCTAAAATCAGATTTAACGATTCTATAAAACCTGTTACATTATTAGGTCAATATGCTGAAGCGACAGGATGTACAGTAACCTTCAATAGAAATGTAGAAGTTGATTCTACTAACAAAAAAGTTAACTACATTATTGATGCAAAAGGTTGTGGCGAATGCGATATGTTGGGCTATAGCTACAATTTTGTACTTGTACAAAAGATAGACAGTACATATACCATTCTATTCAACGGAAACACAATAAAATAAACAAGTATCTTTAATTACCTGAAATTAGTAACTGATTAGAATAATCTCTATTCTAAAACTTTACTATACAAACCTTATTATGTCTTTTTTCGCAAAAAATATAAAATTTCTTCGCAAAAGAAAGAAGTTATCACAGAATGCTGTTGCAAAAACACTAAATCTAACGAGGTCTTCCTTGAGTGGATACGAAAATGCTACGGCACAAGCACCTTACGATATACTTATAAAACTATCTGAGTTCTACAACGTTTCATTAGACGTGATTTTAAAGAAAGATATTTCTAAAATTTCAGAGAAGAAGCTTACTAACATGGAGGGGAACGGTAATTTCAACGACAATGGTCCTTCTACAAGTAGAAATGACACAAGACTAGATATAGAGTTAGTTTCTATGGAAACTATTACGTTATACAGCAAAAACTACAACAATCCTGAATTCATTAAAAAATTACCTATAATAAAACTTCCTTTTTTACCTGAAAATAAAAAACATAGAGTATTTGTTACTACTGACAATTCAATGATTCCTGCTACCAAAGGCTCATATATTATTGGAGAATATCTAAACGATTGGAACAAAATTGAAGATGGCAAATATTATATAATTGTAACGAATACAAAAGGAGTCTTGTTTAAACAAGTATTCAAAAACACCTCTAATGACAAGGGTATTCAGTTATGTTCTAACGATCCAGCCTTTGAACCTATCGATATTGATGTTTCTGAAATTATAGAAATTTGGAAATTCGAAAGCTACATAAGCGATACTTTCCATAACAACAATAATTCTCAAGATAATTTGTACCATACCGTTAAAGAATTACAACGAAAAATTTACAATATCGAGAAACATCTGAAAATATAAAAAGGAGGCCATTGGCCTCCTCTTCAGTTATATGTATTTTATCAATTAGAATTTAAGCGCTAAACCTAATATCAACTGTGATCCTCTGTTATCGAATTGAGTAGATGGCTTATCTCCCATAACTGCCTCAAGTTCATGACTAATTCCTCCTTCATATCTAAGATCAACCATCAGTCTTCCTAGCTCAACACCTACTCCTACTTGACCTCCAATACTTGTTTTGTCTTTAACTACAACATCTACAGATTCCCAATCTACACTAGAACCGAGATTCCATGACATTACAGGTCCTGCATAAAAACGGAATAATGCAAATTTAAACCCTGCTAATACAGGCAAATCAAATCTATTAGAACCTAAATTAGTTGTACCTAATTTACCATTCTTATCAGTAACCTCAGCATTCAATCGAGTATAAGTTGGCTCTCCTTGTACATAAAATCCCAAAAGAGGAATTTTAACTCTTAAGAAACCACCTATATTATACCCTACCTTATTATTTACAGCAAAGTCTTTAATACCATCTATGTTAGCATAGTTGTAGTTCAATCCTCCTTTGATACCATAAGATATCTGAGCATTTGATGTGTTGTAAGCGATAAACATTACCGCAATAAGTAAAATCTTCTTCATCGTTTTTTGTTTTTATGATTTAAATCAAATTTAGTACATAAATTTTGTCATACCAAAAGAATAAATAAAAAAAGGCCGAGCGTAAACTCGACCTTGTAATTATATTTAAGAAATATTATTTCTTTTTTTGTTGTGCTTGTTGTTTTTGAGCCTCTGCCATCATATCGCTCATTTTCTGACTCCACTTAGATTTCTTCTTAGCAGGTTTCTTTTTATTTTCCTGCATCTGAGCATGAATCTTGTCTTCGTCTATTATATATTTCTTGATAATTAATATCTGAATAATAGAAATAAAGTTAGATAAGAAGTAATAATAACTCAATCCTGAAGCATAACTATTGAACCAGAAAATCATCATCACAGGCATCAAGTACATCATATACTTCATATTTGGCATACCTGGTTGTGATGGTTGATTCATTCCTCCACCCGACAACATTGTATAAATCATCAATGCTATAGCCATTAAAAGTGTAAACAACGAAACGTGATCACCATAAAATGGAATATAGAATGGTAAGTGCATTATAGAATCGTAAGATGATAAATCATCTGCCCAAAGGAACGATTGTTGCCTCAACTCTATTGCCGATGGGAAGAAACGGAACATCGCAAACAATATTGGCATCTGCAACAGTGCAGGTAAACAACCCGCCATAGGATTTACTCCCACCTGTTTATACAATTCCATTGTTGCCTGCTGTCTTTTTGCAGCATCAGCATCTTTATACTTCTCGTTTAGTTCATCAACTTCAGGTCTAATAACTCTCATCTTAGCACTCGACAAGAAGTTCTTGTAAGTAACAGGAGATAAGATTAACTTAACTATCAATGTAATAATAAGGATGATAATTCCGTAGCTAAGACCAAATCCTTCTAACCAGTTGAACAATGGAATAACGAAGAAACGGTTTACCCAACCAAATATTCCCCATCCAAGCGGGATTAATTCATCTAGATTTTTATCGTAAGAATTAAGTATTTTGTACTGATTTGGTCCTATAAACATATTCATGTCGCAATTCACAGAACCATTAATTACTTTTAAAGGAATTTTAGCTTCAAAAGTTTTTGTAAAATTATTCTGAATATGGTTAACCTCATCAATAAACTCATCGTGAGTTTCGGAATGTACTTCTGCCTTATCAAAATTTGTATGAGGAAGTAAAACCATAGAGAAGAACTGCTGTTTAAAAGCAATCCACGAAACATCATTTATTGTCTCGTCTTTTGTACCTCCAGCACTTAAATAATCTGTTTTTCCACCCTCAAACTCATAGTCAAGAGTAGTGTACATATTTTCGTTCTTGAAACTTTTTTCAGTACGATTAGCATTTAACTTCCAATCTATTGTTACAGATTTGTTTGCATCTATTACATTTTCAAGACCTACAGTACGAATACTGAAATCAAGCATGTAATCATCAGCCTTAAGAGTATAAACATACTCTATATACTGTGTTTCAGAAACCTTAGCTCTCAAAGACAAAATCTGATTGTCACCATCTTTTGTCAACGTTGGAGTAAAGTATAAATCTTTAGTATTAAATACTCTGTTATTTTTAGTACTAAACTCTATTCCAAAACTACCGTTACCATTATTAATAAGGTAAAGGTCTTCCTTTTCATAAGTCTTGTATTTCTTTAATTGAGCCTCTACAATCTGACCTCCTTTATTAGAAAACTTAAGTTTTAAAAATTCATTTTCTAAAACTGTTGTAGCTTCATCGTTAGCAGAAGGCAAAGTAGCAGAATAATAAAACTCTCCGTACTTCAACTTTTTACTTTCATCTACCTGCGAAGAATCTAAAACTACATGAGGCTGTACAACATTATTACTAGTAACTGTTGAATCTTGAACTTGCTCTGTGTTTGAAATATCTTGTTGTTGATCTACTGGAGGCTCTTGTATCCACATAAAATACATAAGAATAGCCCCCATCAAAAGAAACCCAATCAGGGAATTTTTATCGAAACTGTTATTTTGTTGCATCTAGTTTTTTCTATTTTAATGAATGTTCTAAACTCGCTTTCACAAAGCTTACAAATAATGGATGCGGACGCATCACTGTACTTTTATATTCTGGGTGGAATTGAACTCCAACAAACCAAGGGTGATCTTCTATTTCTACAATCTCAACCAATCCTGTATCTGGATTTAATCCTGATGCTTTCATTCCAGCATCTTCGTATTCTTTTTTGTAATCGTTGTTGAATTCGTAACGGTGACGGTGACGCTCTGAAATAATTTTCTCACTGTAAACATCTCTAGCTATAGAACCATCTACTAATTCACATTTCCATGCTCCTAGTCTCATTGTTCCACCCATGTTAGTAATGTTCTTCTGCTCATCCATAAGATTTATTACTGGACAAGAAGTGCCCTCTTCTATCTCGGTAGTATGTGCAGTTTTATAACCTAATACGTTTCTACCAAATTCAATAACTGCCATTTGCATACCTAAACAAATTCCGAAGAAAGGAATTTTATTTACACGTGCATATTCTACAGCATCAATTTTACCTTCAATACCTCTTTCTCCAAATCCTGGTGCTACAAGAATACCATCAAGTCCACCAAGTTTTTTCTCAATATTATCTTCTGTAATACTACCTGAATGTACCCAACGAACCTTAACTTTAGTTTCGTTAGTTGCTCCTGCGTGAATAAATGCTTCGGTAATTGATTTGTAAGAATCGTGTAATTCTACATATTTCCCTACCAAACCAATTTCTACTTCGTGCTTAGGATTTTTGAAATTATCAACAAAAACATTCCACTCCTTCATATCTGGAGCAGATTTATGATCTAATTGGAAATGATCTAATACAACCTCATCCAATCTTTCTTTAAGCATTAAGTTAGGAACATCGTAAATTGTTGATGCATCTAAAGATTCAATTACTGCCTCTTTACGTACATTACAGAACAATGCTAATTTATCTTTTACTCCTTCTGGAATTTTATGTTCCGAACGACAAACTAAAACATCTGGCTGTACACCACTCTGCATTAATTGTTTTACCGAGTGTTGTGTAGGCTTAGTTTTAAGCTCACCCGTTGTAGCTAAGTAAGGCAATAACGTAAGGTGAATAACCATAGCGTTTTCCTTTCCTTCTTCCCATAGCATCTGACGCACTGACTCAACATAAGGTAAAGACTCTATATCTCCAACAGTACCACCTATTTCGGTAATAACTATATCCCAATCGCCAGTATTACCAAGAATACGAACACGATTTTTAATCTCGTTAGTAATATGAGGAATAACCTGAACTGTTTTACCTAGAAATTCTCCTCTACGCTCCTTATCTATTACAGACTGATAAATTCTACCAGTAGTAACATTATTAGCCTGAGATGTAGGGTGATTTAAAAATCTCTCGTAATGACCTAAATCTAAATCCGTTTCTGCACCATCGTCTGTTACATAACACTCTCCATGTTCGTAAGGATTAAGAGTTCCTGGATCAATATTCAAATAAGGATCGAGTTTCTGTATAGTAACTCTGTAACCTCTTGCTTGTAGTAAATTTGCTAACGAAGCCGAAATAATACCTTTTCCCAAAGAAGAAGTAACACCTCCGGTTACAAATACATATTTAGTTTTAGACATAACTACTTTTTTATCTTAGAATTCAACGCGCAAAATTACAAACTAAATATTAAAGTATAAATTATTTGGACTACTATTATTACTCATATTTTTCAGACTGAAAACATCTTAATAAGATTATTCTAATTAATACATAACAATCACAATCAATTCATTAGACTCACACAACAACATAAAATAATTAAAATTTTTCAAAACCAAGTATTAGTCTAATTTTGCAACACATAAACACGATGACAGATTTTCTGATAAGATGAAAAAAATATCTCCTAAAATATTAAACGATTTAGAGTTTAACCAAGTAAGCAAATACATATCAACTCTATGTAATTCTACCTTGGGAAAAGAAAAAGCTGAAAAAATTAAACCTTTTGATAACGAGGAGGAATTAATTATTTCTCTGAAACAAACCGACGAGTATTTATCATCTTTTTCTAACGAAAACAGAATTCCAAATCACGACTTTGAAGAAATAACTGAAGACATTAAATTATTAGCTATTGAAAATACTTTTCTTGAGGAAAAATCATATTTGAATTTGGCTTCAATTTCTGAAACAGCTAATGAATTAATTAAATTCTTCGAGAAATTTAACGAATACTACCCTACCCTAAAATTAAAAACCGAAAACATATATTTCACCAAAGATATTAGCGAAGCGGTATATACTGTTTTTAATAGATTTGGAGAGCTTAAAGATAACGCAACAACTACGCTTCATTCCATCCGTAAGGAGATGAATGAAGTTAGAAAAAATATAGATCAGAATTTCACAAAAGCACTTTCTAGATATTCTCAACTTGGATATCTCGATGACATTAGAGAATCTGTAATAGAAAACAAGCGTGTACTTGCTGTATCTGCACAATATCGCAAAAAGGTAAATGGCAATATGATGGGAACTTCTCGTACGGGAAGTATAGTTTTTATTGAGCCTGATGCAGTACTAAAACTAACACGCGAATTAGCATCGCTTGAATACGAGGAAAGACAAGAAATTGTAAGAATACTTAAATTACTTACCGATTTGCTTCGTCCTCACAAAGAGTTATTAGAAAATTATCAAACCCTACTAATAGAACTTGATGTAATAAGAGCAAAAGCAAGATATGCGAAAGAAATTAATGCATGTTTGCCTAAGATTAATCTTGAAAAAAAGATGCAACTAATCGATGCCTATCATCCAATTCTATATAAAAACAATCTTTTAGAAGAAAAAGAAACTGTTCCTCAGAATATCAGTATCAATAAAAAACAACGAATTATTGTTATTTCAGGACCAAATGCTGGAGGAAAATCTATTACTCTAAAAACTCTTGGATTAATACAGGTAATGATACAAAGTGGAGTATTAATTCCTGTTCACGAACGTTCGTCAATATGTTTTTTCGATAGAATACTTACTGATATTGGCGACAATCAATCTATAGAAAACCATCTGAGTACATACTCTTACAGATTGAAAAACATGAATCATTTCCTGAGAAATGTAAACAAAAACACACTTTTTCTTATAGATGAATTTGGAACAGGATCGGACCCTGAATTAGGAGGAGCTTTGGCAGAAGTATTTTTAGAAGAATTTTACGACAAAGGTGCTTTCGGAGTCATTACTACGCACTACACTAATATAAAAATTAAAGTTGAAGAATTAGAAGAAGCTATAAATGCTAACATGCTTTTCAACGAAAAAACACTAGAACCTCTATACGTTCTCAATATAGGACAAGCTGGAAGTTCATTTACTTTTGAAGTTGCTCAGAAAAATGGAATTCCATTTAGATTAATCAATAGGGCTAAGAAAAAAGTAAAACAAGAAAATGTTCGTCTTGATAAAACTATTGCCAAATTACAGAAAGAACGATCTAAACTTGCATCAGCAACAACCGACCTTGCTTCTAAGGAAATAATGGCTACTGAGCAAAAGAAAAAATATGAAGAAATCAATAACAAAATAGCTCAGAAACTAGAGGATTATCAAATTCAATTCGATTCTCAAGCAAAAGTTATTGCACTTGGTAAAAAACTCAGCTCAATTGCCGAAGATTATTTTCGTAGACCCAACAAGAAAAAATTATTTACTGAAACGCTAAAAATAGTTGAAGTAGAAAATTCTAAAAAACGTGAAAAACAAAAGGCTCAAAAACTTACAAAAAAGAAGATTGTTGCCAACAAAAAGAAGGAGAAGAAGGTAGTAGAAGAAATGCAGAAAAAGGTTGTAGAAATAAGAGAAATCAAAAAGAAAAAAGAAGAGAAAAGGATTAAGGAAGAAGCAATTAATCCTCCAAAACCGAAATACGACCTTAAAGTTGGCGATACTGCACGTATATCAGGAGGAATGGCATACGGTACCATAGAAAAAATCGAGAAGAAAAAAGCCATATTAAATTATGGATCTTTCACCACATCTGTAGCTTTAGACCAATTAGAATTGGTAAATGCTCGTAAAAAATAACTCATTTTTTAGGCTTAATCCTATTTTCAAAATCAACAACAACTATCATAAAACAAACAAAGCAGCAAAATCAAATTTGCTGCTTTGTGTTATATTCTCGATATAAAAAATTATTCTACTCCGCTATTTAATCAAAACTTTCTTAGAAAAAGCACCTTTATCAGTTTCTACTTTCAGTAAATACTGACCTTTTGCAAAACTTGAAACATTCAACTTAGCTTTTTCTTCTTTATCAAAACCAACATTCAATAACAACTTACCTGTTAAATCAAAAATTCTAACATTCTCTATTCTGCTATCGGTAGTTGATTCTAAATATAAATCATTATCAACTACAGGATTTGGATAAACCTTAAATGTTGTTGACAAATAATTATCTTCCAAAGACAATGCATCCTTCTGAATTTGAAGATCGTCTATTATCCATCCCCAACCAGTGGCTTCTGCATCGGAATAAAGGTTAAATCTAAGCAAAATCACATCTCCATCGTTAAAGAAATCTGTTGTATTGAAACTATGATTTACAAAATTTGACTTACTTGGATTAGAAGACGAATTGTATTTAGACAACCATCCTGAATCAAACCTTGCATCGTAAGGAGTTACCATGTTTACCCAATTTATACCATCTGTTGAACCTTGAATAGTTACATAATCCCAAAAATCTCCACGAGGATATACACTTCCAGGGTCTCCTGGCTCTACAATTGCAACATCTTTGTACGAAACTAAAGGTTCATCTTTATTAACTATTATAGGAGTATTCAAATAAAGAACATAATCAGTGTCCTCTGAATATGGATGATCTGTATTTATTGCTTTGCTATCGAAACCACTAGGTTTAGAAATGTCAAATCCATCTCCATGAAACTCATCAGTAATTGAACTTAACGAATTAAAATCTGAAACAAACAATACTGAAGGCTTTTTCAGAGGCAAACCTTTAATCATCTCCAAACTTTCTAATTCTCTATCTCCTATTTTAGAAACTAACTTAATTGAATTTTCTCCAGATTTAATTTCAGTTACTAACTTTTCAACATCTCCTTTTTTTACATTTTTATATTCTTTTCTAAGCTCGTCGTTTATATAAACTTTTACACTTTCGTAATTATCTCTATTTGTTATCTTAATATCTGCATTTTGTTTAGAATCTCTAAACAAATAAGAAACTTCCAACTTGGCAGGCAATTTCACTAATGGCGGATTGTATTCCTCAGGTAGCGTAACTGTCCATACTCCACGACCGTGTGTACCTATAACTACTTTATCATTAACAATAATCATGTCAAATACAGAAACAGGAGAAATATCAGCATTCAACATATGCCAAGAAACTCCGTTATCTACAGATTCAATTATTCCAATTTCGGTTCCTACCCAAATAATATCAGTATTATATGGCATTACCAATAAATCAAACACAGCTACATCAGGGAAATTGTTATCACTAACATTGTTTCCTTTAAAACCACTTATATCCTCCCATGTTTTTCCTAAATCTGTAGTTCGCAATATTTTTGCATTTCCAAACGAAGAAAAAAGTGCATAAGCAGTATTCTTATCTTTAGGATGTGTTGCAAAGCCCGACACGTGACTCATTACCAAATTACTTGAATTAGTTTTATTATACGTCAAGCCAAAATCCTTAGACACATACATATTTACAGTTGAATGAACCGAACTTCCTGCCCAAACAATACTTGGATCTGCTAATGATATTTTTACAATAGTAGGTCTAAATCCCTTTCTAGAGGCATCGTATCCAAAATCAGCAGGCATACTAATTGTAGCCCACGATTCTCCGAAATTGTCTGTTCGCCAAATACCTTTTTTACCATACGTAAACACTAAATCAGGATACTGTTTTGACTGTGACAACCTAGTATAGAAAGGAGCATTAGATCTACCTTTTTCTACATCTGCTATCCAATAATCAGAACCAACATTATTTACTATCGAAGAAATCCCTTTATGAGTAACAGCAATATTATTACTCTGAGAAGTTAACATTACCTTATTTGTATCTTCATAATTCCAAACTACATCAAAGCCATCTCCTCCAAATGCAAATGTCCAATCGCTAGAAACATTAGGAGACATCGGCGAAACAAAACAACTATTGTCCTGCATTCCTCCAATATATCTTTCTTTTCCATTTGCCTTATCTACACCATAAAACTGAGAAGTTACAAAACCTGATATTGGCTGCTTAAATGTTTCTCCCTTATCATCCGTATAACATACTCCACCATCGTTAGTTCCTACAAGTCTGTATTTTTTCTTTTGCTCATCTAACTTAGCAATGGCGAAAAAATGATTATCAACATGTGTTCCTTTGCGTAAAGACGGATCGTTACCATAATTATCTGTAAGAGTAGTAACTTCTAAATTATTGCCTATCTTACATTTTACTCTGTAAATATTAACTCCTGCAACAAAAAGTGTATTCTCATCAAACGGATCAACAATTATAGCATTATCATACCATCCTTGACCTCCTAAAAAATCTATTCCACCCCTACACTTAACCCAACTATCTCCTCTATCTCTAGAAACGTATAGCTCTGATGGCTCACCAAAAGGACCTTCAGCAGATGCATACAATCTATCAGGATCCTTAGAAGAAATTGCAAGTTCTATACGTCCATTTTTCAATTCAGCCTTTCTAGTCCAAGTTTCTCCTGCGTCAGTAGATTTCAATATACCATTCCCATTTTCTGAAGCAAACATTATTGAAAAGTTTGTTGGATCTGTTATTATCTGCTGTACACTATATTCAACTTTAGATGATGAATATTTCTTAACCCAAGTAGCTCCTCCATCTGTTGATTTCCAAATACCTGAACTAGCATCTGCATCGTGATTGTTGTTACCTATACTAGTAGCAGCTAATAAAATATTTTCATTATTAGGATCTACAATAATTCTATTTATAACTCCAAATTCTTTTTTTGCTGATGACTCTAGTTGAACCCAAGTAGTACCCTTGTCAGTAGATTTCCATATACCTTGTCCACCTAAAGCATCCAAATTTCCAAAACCTTCGCCAGTACCTAAATATATCACATTGTGATTTGAAGGAGCCATTGCCATATAACTAGCAGATAAGCTTCCTTGCTCAGTGGTAAGTTCTGTCCATGATTTACCTGCATCTGTTGTTTTCCAAACTCCACCACCTACTGCCGCAATAAACCACGTATTTGCAGTAGGATCATCAGGATCTATAATTATCCCTCGCGATCTACCTCCTACATTTCCTGGTCCTCGTGAAGTCCAAACTGCATCTAACTTTTTTGAAAAAGCTAAGGTTTTCTCAGCCTTCTTTAATTCTTTAAATAAGTAATTAGAAGGATAGTCGTCGCTTTCTTTACCTATTTCCTTCTTTATTGCTTCGAAATATTTTGCAAACTCGTTAGGACTATCTTTTTTTATTTTGCCTTTAACGTATGATTTTTTTTGTGAAAAAATTCTATTCTTAGCCTTAGTTCTAATCTGATTATCTAGATCTTGCGACTTGGAATAATCATAAAACTTAAAAGCCGAAAAAGCTAAAAATAAAATAAAGAGTAGTTTGTATTTATTCTTCATATCTATTGTATTTATTTGGGGTTAATTTTCAATTTTCAGTGTGAAATTATCTGGTATAGATGAGCCATATTTTACATTTCCTGAAAGAAAAGAATATTCTATAGTATTCAAATCCTTCCATTTTACATAATCTACATGATTAAAGACTTCTGTAACTTTCTTGTTTTGTTTTAATGAATAAACAAAGAAAGAAAAATATTGAACTCTCTTCTGCTTATTACCAATACAAATCACTTTCGTACTATCTGCATTAAAAACATAATCTACTTTATCTCCAAATATAGAATGAGAAACGGTATGAAAATCTTCTTTATTCACAACATTAACAGACTTACAAGCAGAAATCAATATGAAACTATTAATTAGTATTAGATAGGTGAATTTTTTAAGCATATAATAATTTTTGGCTAATATAAACAAATACCATTACACAAATTCATACATAACCTTAATAAACAAAAATAGCAGCAAACTAAGTTTGCTGCTATTTTA
>CAZIYK010000004.1:14260-28342 GCA_964543445.1 uncultured Flavobacteriales bacterium | reverse complement strand
TCTGAATCTTTGTCATAATAATGCAGTTTATTCTTGAAAATAAATTCGTTTTACACGTGGCGAAATTTTGGTTAGTATTTCATAAGGAATAGTGCCAATTTTTTCTGCCAATTCAGTTACTGTAATGTTTTTACCGAAAATTTCTACTTCATCACCTTCGGCACATTCAATTTTTGAAACATCTACCATAAGCATATCCATGGCAATAATTCCAATGATTTTTGCTCTATGATTGTTGATTATAACTTCACCAATTTCGTTGCCCCATCTACGGTCAATTCCATCGGCATAACCAATTGGTAATGTTGCTATTCTCGTTTCTTTTGAAGCTATAAATTTTCTACTGTATCCTACACTTTCTCCTTTGGTAATAATTCTTATTTGCGAAATAACCGTTTTAAGAGTAGTTACAGGTTCTAAAAATTGCTGAGCTTCTTCGTTGTTTGAAATACCATGCAAACCTAAACCTACTCTAACCATATCGAATTGAAACTGAGGGTAATTTATAATTCCAACACTGTTTAGTAAGTGAAGAATTGGTTTGTATTCTAAATTTTCGATTATCAGATTGTAAACTTCTTGTAAGTAGTTTGCCTGTTTAATAGTGAAATCACTTTCAGCTAAATCATCGGCACATGCTAGGTGCGAAAAAACTGATTTTACCTTAATGTTTTTATTTTGTTTTAGATTGTCTAAAAGTTTAGGAATGTCAGCTTTCTGAAAACCTAATCTGTGCATTCCGCTATCAATTTTTACGTGGATTGCGTATTGTTCCCCATTTAATACTTTTTGGAATTCTTCTAGAACTCTAATACTGTAAATTTCAGGTTCTAAATTGTATTTTATTAATGTTTCGTAACTAGAAACCTCAGGATTTAACACTAGAATAGGAGTGCTTATTCCTGCATCTCTCAATGCCTTTCCCTCGTCGGCATAAGCAACTGCGAGGTAGTCTAAATTGTGATATTGTAACACATTTGCAATCTCGTAACTTCCTCCTCCATAAGAAAAAGCCTTAACCATAACCATCATTTTGGTTTTAGGTTTCAATTGACTTTTAAAGAAGTTGAGGTTTCTAACAATTGCTGAAAGATTAACTTCCAAAATTGTATCGTGAGTCTTCTTCGCAAGTAATTTTACAATTCTTTCGAAACGGAAAGAACGAGCACCTTTTATAAGTATAGCCTCATTGTTTAGCTTGAGGGAATTAATATTTTCGATTAATTCGTCAGTACTTTCAAAAGAAAGAATACTTTTTGCGGAGAAAAGTTTTTTGTATTCAGAAATCTCTTCACCTACCAAAACAACCTTGTCTATTTTGTACTGCTGGATTAAACTTGCTATTTCGTGATACAATTCTTCAGGAGAAATTCCCGATTGTTCTATACTAGATAAAATTACAGTTCTTTTTGTATGCTGAATTTGAGTGTCTAGGAAGTTTAAAGCTATTTTCAGTGAGTTAATATCAGAGCTGTAACCATCGTTTATTAAAGTACAACCGTTACTTCCCTCCAATTGTTCTAACCTCATTTCTATTGGGCTTAACAACAACATTCTCTCCGAAATTTCATCACTAGAGTAACCAAAATCCAACATTAACAACCACGATGTAATTGCATTTTCAACCGAAGCATTGTCTATAAAAGGTATTTCAATGGTTGACACTTTATTTTGGTAAAGTCCCGTAATTGTTGAGCTTGATTTGCCTTTTAGGACTCCCAAAATTTGCAAATTAGCTTTCGAAGTAAACGACCATGAAAGTTTTTCTACACCACTAAGTAATTCCGATTCTTTAATCACTCTGCCGAGCTCACCTTCGTCTTTGTAAATTAACTTTTCTGAATTCTTGAAGAGTTTAATCTTTTCTAGAATCTTTTCTTCTAGGCTGTTGAAGTTCTCAGAATGAGCATTCCCAATATTTGTAAAAACACCAATTTGAGGATGTACAATTTCTTCGAGTACATCCATTTCGTTGGGTTTAGAAATACCAACCTCAAAAATCCCTAAATTATTTTCTGGTTTTATCTCCCAAATAGAAAGGGGTACACCCACTTGCGAGTTGAAACTTTTGGGACTTCGTACAATGTTAAAATCTTTTTTCAGTAACTGATACAACCATTCTTTTACAACGGTCTTTCCATTACTTCCTGTAATTCCTATGGTTTTTAACGATGATGAATTTCTTTTCCATTTTGCCAATTGCTGAAGAGCATGCAGTGAATTTTTTACTACTACAAAATTGGCATTACAGTTTTCAGGTATTTCCTCAACAACAAAATTTACAACTCCTCTGTCAATCAATTCATGAATATACTTATGTCCGTCGTTTTTAGAAGTTTTTAGTGCAAAGAATAATGTTTTACTGTTTTTTCCTAAAACTCTACTGTCGAAAGAAAGTTTGTCTATAACAGAATTATTGTCGCCAATTATTTCCGCATTTAAAGCAGAAGCTATATCAGCTAAAGTATATTGATTATCTAACATTGATTTGTGTGTTGTGAGATATCAAAAATAGGAATAAATATTGTTTATATTGAGACTAAAGCATCGAGGATTTCGATCATTTACCAAAAGAAGAAAGAGATTGCCCAAAGGATATTTATAATATCAACTTTTAGGACAATCTCTTTTTGTGTTAATTAGTTTTTGTAAAGGTTAAGTTAATCCTAAATCTTTACCATAAGCTTCAACTATGAAGTCGATATCTTTATCACCACGTCCCGAAAGATTAACTAAAATAGTCTCATCCTTACTCATAGTCGCGGCCATTTTTATTGCATGTGCAACAGCATGGGCACTCTCTAAAGCAGGAATAATTCCTTCTTCGCGAGATAATCGCATGAAAGCATCAATTGCTTCCTTATCGTTAATTGTTTCGTATTTAACTCTTTCTATATCTTTAAGGTAGCTGTGCTGAGGTCCAACTCCAGGATAGTCCAATCCACTTGCAATAGTGTTTACAGCCGATGGCTCACCATTTTCGTCTTGTAGTAAATAGCACTTAAATCCGTGAATCATTCCAGGTTTACCAAGAGTTAAAGTAGCGGCATGATCACCAGTTTTGAAACTTGTTCCTGCAGGTTCTACGCCAACAATATTCACATTTTCATCATTAAGGAATGCTGAAAAAAGTCCCATAGCATTTGATCCTCCACCAACACAAGCAACAAGGTTGTCAGGTAGTTTGTTTGTGAGTTCTTGAAATTGCTCTTTAGCCTCACGACCAATTACCGATTGGAAGTCTCTCACCATTTTTGGGAAAGGATGAGGCCCAACAACAGAGCCTATAGCGTAAAACTGTGTTTCAGGATCTGCAACATAAGCATCGAAAGCAGAATCAACAGCTTCTTTTAATGTTTTTAATCCGTGGGTAACAGGTACAACTCTTGCTCCTAAAATATTCATACGAGTAACGTTTGGCGCTTCTTTGGCTATGTCAACTTCTCCCATGTAAATATCGCATTCCAATCCTAGCAATGCTGCGGCTGTTGCCAATGCTACACCGTGCTGTCCTGCTCCAGTTTCGGCAATAAGTTTTTTCTTGCCCATTTTTTTTGCAAGTAAAGCTTCTCCTAAACAGTGATTTATTTTGTGTGCTCCTGTGTGATTTAGGTCTTCGCGCTTTAAGTAGATTTGTGCTCCACCAATGTTTTTAGAGAGATTCTTTGCGTGGAATATTGGCGATGGACGACCTGTGTAGTGTTTTTGTAAATAGTACAATTCTTCCTTGAAAACAGGATCGTCTTTAATTTTCTCGTAGGCTTCTCCAATCTCTTGCATTATAGGCTCAAGCATAGGAGGAACAAACCTACCCCCGTATTCGCCAAAGAATCCTTGTTCGTCTGGCATTAACGATGCATCTAGTTTATTACTCATAGTATTTTAAATTATTCGTTAAATATCAATTTTAAACTCAAACAAGTTGTTTGACTTAGTCTCGAGAACTATTATATGAATTTATCTGAATTCAAGTCTATTTATGTCTTTGTTTGAATTACATTATGCAATATATAAAATAGGCATTAAACAATTACGGTATCCGAAAAGTAATTTTCAAAAACGTACTTTTGCAATCTAAAATAACAGAAACCGAAAATGAGAAAATTAAAAAATAGCGAGTTAAATCGTAAGAATGTCGATGAATTTAAGAAATCGGAGAAAACACCTTTAATTGTAATTCTCGATAATATTAGAAGTTTAAACAATATAGGTTCGGTATTTCGTACATCTGATGCATTTTTGTTAGAAAAAATTTATTTGTGTGGAATAACTGCAACTCCACCTAATGCTGATATACATAAAACAGCTTTGGGAGCGACTGATTCTGTTGATTGGGAATATGCCGAAAATACACTAGATGTAGTAGAAAAATTAAAAGCAGAAGGTGTAGAGATTGTTTCGATTGAGCAAGCTGAAAATGCAGTTATGCTAGATAAGTTTGAAGTTGATAAGAATAAGAAGTACGCTATAATTTTTGGTAACGAGGTGAAAGGGGTAGAGCAGGATGTTGTTTCGGCATCTGACATTGTTGTAGAAATACCTCAGTTTGGTACAAAGCATTCGCTAAATATTTCGGTAAGTGCAGGAGTTGTAATTTGGGAAATGTTTAAACAATTAAGTTAAAGACTAGTTTTATATTATCTTCAGAAACAGACAAAGGCTACATTAAAAAAATGCAGCCTTTGTTTTTATTAGATTTTGTCTCCCAACGAAATTACTTTCTCAAATCGTTAAGTACATTTACAGCTTCTTCTACATAAGCATCCTTCTTTAGATTCTTATGCCATCTTTCTCGTTTCAACATCAATGTGCTATCTTTTTTAATTAGAGTTAGCTCATGTTTAGGAGATGTTATTAGAAGTTTATTGTCGTATTTCGTAATAGGTTTAAACTTCTCAATCTCTTTATCAAATTTCTCATTCTCTTTCTTGAAAGTAGCTAAGTCTAGAGAGATTTTATTATTCTCAGTTTGGTTCTTAAGCCACTTAGCATTTTCGTCTATTAATTTGAATTGTTCTGAATTAGCAATACGTTTTGCACTTCTATTTTTTAAGTAATTCAAATCGTGTTTCATGTGCCACAAATTGTATTTTAGAGGGGCAATAGTATCCCATGGCATTGGATTTTCTTGTTCTTTTTCCCCAACATCGATGTATGTATATCTATCTGGAAGTGCTATATCAGAAGCAACTCCTTTCAATTGTGTTGCACCACCGTTAATTCTGTAGAATTTCTGTATAGTAAGCTTAATTGCTCCTAAAGGCTTAACATCTAAACTAGGATTGATTAGATTGTCAAGATTCCAGATGTTTTGAACAGTTCCTTTACCAAAAGAATGGTTACTACCAACAATTACAGCTCTACCATAATCTTTTAAAGCAGCTGCTAGAATTTCGGAAGCTGATGCCGAAAATTCATTTATCATTATTACTAAAGGACCATCCCATAAGATGCTAGAATCTCTATCCCTAAGAATTTTTGGACTATTGTCTTTAGATTTTACCTGAACAATAGGGCCATCTTTTATAAATAATCCTGACATTTTGATAGCTGTTTGCAAAGAACCTCCACCATTATTTCTAAGGTCTAGGATAATTCCTTTAACACCTTCTCCTTTTAGATACTTCACTTCCTTTTCTACGTCTTCAGCTGAATCTCTAGCATCTTTATCTTGGAAATTCATATAGAATTTAGGAAGATGAATTATTCCATATTTAACTCCGTTTTTCTCAATTATCGAGCTTTTTGCAAAAGTTTCTTCTATCTCTACGATATCTCTAATTATAGGAATCTCTTTAATGCTTCCGTCAAGTTTTTTAACGTACAATCTAACCTTAGTACCTTTTTTACCTCTAATTAAATCTACCGCATCATCAAGGCGCATTCCTACAATACTTACAGGGTCGTCGTCTCCTTGAGCAACTTTAATAATCTTATCTTTAACTTCAAGATCGCCTTGTTTCCACGAAGGGCTACCGCTTATTACTTCCATTACCGAAATGTAACCATCTTTTTCTTGAAGCTTTGCTCCAATTCCTTCTAGTTGACCAGACATATCCTGATCGAAACGTTTTTTATCTCTTGGTGCAAAATAAGTAGTATGAGGATCGAATTGTGCTGTTAGTACATTCAAATACATTGCAAACCAATCATCGCGAGTTAAATCAGAAACTCTATCATTCCATCCATCGAAAGTTTTCTTCACAGATTCACGAGCCTCTTTTTCCATTTCTTCAAAAGTTTTTGTTTTGAAGTCAGGATTCTTTTCTAGCTCTTTTTCTTGTGTTTCAATAGCGTCAGATAATCTGATTAATGTGTTGTATTTCAGGTATTGACGCCATCTCTCAACTAATTCTTCGTGAGTTTTTGCAAAATCTATGCTATCTACATTAGACTGCATAGTTTCTTTCTTGTTGAAATCGAAAGGCTTGCTAAGAATATCAGTATAAATAGTTTTTACTTCCTCAATTCTTCTAGTTACTCTTTGGTGAGTAAGGTCGAAAAATGTAAGATCTCCAAATTTTAGTTGGTCGTCTATTAAAGTATTGAAAGCTTCAAATTCATCAATATCAGATTGAAGAAAATATCTTTTAGGATAATCTAAAGTTTTTATGAAATCGTTGTAAAAAGATTTCGAGAAGTTATCGTCAATTTTTGTAGGACTGTAGTGACCTTCTTTAAGAACGTATTGTACTAATTCTAGCAAAATTCTATCCTTATCTGGTTTACGATTAGATAAGCCGTAAGCTGCACCAATTCCTATTACTAAAGATAAAACAATCGCAATTTTGTGGATTTTCTTCATTTTATATAAATAAAAATTTTATGTCAAGGTAATTTTTTTCCTCGCAAAAATAAACATAATCTGCTAATGAATTAAATATAACGCAATATCTTAATTATTATTACTACTACTCAAATACTATCATTAGTTTTGTAGGTGCAATACAGCAAGGATTATAATAATTTTTATAAGACTGTGTTTGCTTAGAAATAGTACTTAAGAAAATAAATTATGACAAATAATAAGCCTTTAATATTAATAACTAACGATGATGGGATTGCAGCACCTGGAATAAGGAATTTAATCTCGGTAATGAATGAGTTAGGTGATGTTTGGGTTGTGGCACCAGATAAAGGACAATCGGGGATGGGACATGCTATTACTGTAAATTCTACTCTTCATATAGAGGAGGTAACAATTTACGATGGACCTCAGAAAGAGTTTAGCTGTTCTGGAACGCCTGTAGATTGTGTGAAATTAGCAATTAGTGAGTTGTTGCCAAGAACTCCCGATTTATGTGTTTCGGGAATAAATCACGGGTCAAATTCAGCAATTAATGTTATTTATTCGGGTACTATGTCAGCTGCCATTGAAGCAGGAATGGAAGGTATTCCTTCAATCGGATTCTCTCTTTTAGATTTTTCGCTTGATGCAGATTTCGAGCCTAGCAAAAAATATATAAAAAGCATAGCAGAGAAAGTGCTAAATCAAGGTATGCCACAGGGAGTAATACTAAATGTTAATATTCCTAAGTTAAAGGCAGAAGAAATTAAAGGAGTTAAGATATGTAGGCAAGCAAAATCTACATGGGAAGAGGAATTTGATAGGAGAGTAGATCCTAGGGGAAGAACATATTTTTGGCTTACAGGAAAGTTTGTAAATCTTGACAAAGGAGAAGATACTGATGAATGGGCATTAGAAAACGGATATGTGTCGGTTGTTCCTGTTCAGTACGATTTAACAGCGTATTTTGCTATACAACATCTTAATTCGTGGGATTTATGATAGATAAGAAACAAATGCTTTATGGTGCATTGCTGGGAGCTATTGTTCCACCTATTGCTTTTGTTCTGTGGGTGTTATTACTCACTAATTACGGAGTAGAGCGTGCATTAGACTTAGTAGTAAAAGGAAGTTTGTACAGCGAGGTGTTAAGTCTTTCGGCAATAGCAAACATGTTAGTTTTTTATTTTTTCTTGAATAAGAATAAAATATTTATTGCTCGAGGAATTCTTTTAATTACCATAATTTTGGCATTCATAGTTTTGGTGACAAAATTTATTTAAATCAGAAAGAAATGAAGTATTACATAATTGCAGGAGAAGCATCGGGAGATTTGCATGGAGCAAATTTAATGAAGGCTCTGAAAGTTGAAGATGCAAATGCAGATTTCAGGTTTTGGGGAGGTGATTTAATGAAAGAGCAAGCCGGAGAGCCTGTAAAACATTACCGTGACTTAGCTTTTATGGGGTTTGCCGAAGTGGTTATGAATCTGAAAACCATATTGGGTAATATCTCTTTCTGTAAAAAAGATATTTTAGAAACTAAACCAGATGTACTTATACTTATAGATTATCCTGGTTTTAACCTTCGTATTGCCGAATTTGCAAAGCAAAATGGTATAAAAGTTTACTACTATATTTCTCCTCAAATTTGGGCATGGAAAGAAAATAGAATCCATCAGATAAAGAAGAATGTAGATAGAATGTTTGTAATTCTTCCTTTTGAAAAAGATTTCTATAAAAAACACAATTTCGATGTTGATTTTGTAGGTCATCCATTAATTGATGCTGTAAATTCTAGAGAAAAGATTGATGATGAGACTTTCAGAAAAGAATTTAATTTAGATGAGAGACCAATAGTTGCAATTTTGCCAGGTAGTAGGAAACAGGAAATAAAGAAATCACTTCCGTTGATGTTGGGAGTGAAAGATAAATTCAAGAATTATCAATTTATTATTGCCGGTGCACCATCGTTGCCAGAAGATTATTATCAGCAGTTTATTAAAGATGAGCAAGTTAAATTAATTAGTAATAGAACTTACGATTTACTTCAGCACTCTGAGGCAGCATTAGTTACGTCAGGCACAGCAACTTTAGAAACAGCATTGTTTAAAGTTCCAGAAATTGTTTGTTACAAAGCAAACTTTATATCATATCATATTGGAAAGATGTTGGTGAAAATCAAGTACATTTCTCTTGTGAATCTGATTATGGATAGTGAAATAGTTACAGAACTTATTCAAGATGATTTTAATGTAGATAGGTTGACATCAGAATTGGAAAACATACTTTCAGGTGAAGGAAGAAAAGTAATGTTAGAAAATTTCGATAAACTAATTTCAATATTAGGAGGAACAGGCGCATCTGCAAAAACCGCAAGATTAATGGTAAAATACTTGAATGAATAGATTTTTAATTTCTACAATAATTCTACTCTTTGTCCAAACATCAGTCATAGGCAAAGAATTACTCGATATAAAAGTAAAGTTGTTTTCCTCTTATAGTGGTAAAACTGCCATGTTATCTGCCGAAGAAGGAAGTTATTTCCTGATAGCACAGGATAAGTATGGGAATTCTATAGATACAATCACAAAATTAGATTCGAAATATAAACACAGCGGTATTTTATTTCTACAAATTGATTCGGGAAAAGTTGTAGTTAAGCGAAATGGCGTTAGTTTAGGAGAATATGCGAAATTATATCTAAAAGCAGCCGATGTAAAATCATCTTTCAACGTTAAGTATTCCGACATAGAAGAAAGGGTTTACGAAGGGTCTTTGTTTGCTCAGCAAAAAGGAGACGATTTAGAGTTGATTAATTACGTTAACATGACTAGTTATGTTGCGGGGGTGGTAGAATCGGAGGTAGGAAGCAATCAGAGTCTTGAATTGTATAAGGTTCAAGCAATATTGGTAAGGACTTATGCATTGAGGAATTTTCATAAATTTCTAGATGAGGGATATAATTTAACTGATGATGTAAGGAGTCAAGTATATTTTTCAAGAAGTAGTTTTTCGGGTAATAGCAAACTTATACATAGAGCGGTTTATCTAACTAAAGATTTAATTATTGTAGATAGAAGAAATAGACTGATAGATCCTGTTTTTCATTCCAACAGCGGAGGACAAACAGTAAAATCGTCTGATTTATGGAACTTTGATATTCCATATCTGAAATCTATAAAAGATCCGTACAGTACATATCCAGGTTCTTTTGGGTTGCATTGGGAAGAAGAAATTCCTACAAAAAAATATCTTAGTTATTTCTACAGTAAAGCTCCAAAATACAGAAGGAGTAGAAGTTTCAAAAAAGCAGTTTTATCGTTTAAGCAGAAAAATAGGAAATCTTTTTTTGTTTATAAAGATGTAAAAATACCTCTGAAAGATATTAGAACAGAATTTGGATTAAGATCTACTTATTTTAGTGTGTCAGCTCATGGAAATATTGTAGAACTCAAAGGTAGAGGATATGGTCATGGAGTTGGATTGGCGCAGGTTGGTGCAATAAATATGGTAAAAAAAGGGTTTACATATAAGCAGGTTATCAAATTTTACTACAAAGGCGTAAAGGTAGTTGACATTAGTAAATGTGTTCAGATATACCGAAAAACATGATGCTTAGATAAATATCAGGACACTTGATTATTATTATTTGATTATTTATATTTGATTTATTATAAAATATAGTTATATATTGTTGTGAATAGTTGATTTATGAGCTAAAAAACTATATTTGTGAAAGACACGAATTAACTTAAATATTAAAAAAATTATGAAAAAGATAAGTTTTATACTATTAATCGTAATGGGGACATTGTTGAATAGCTGTGGCCCAGCTATTGACGTAACTTACGATTATGACAGAAGCGTTGATTTTACCAAATTTAAAACATTCGCAATTGCTGAATGGAACAAAGACAATTCAGAGCTAGTAGATGATTTTACAAAAGTTAGAATGTTAAATGCTATGCGTAAGCAGATGGAGTTGCGTGGTTTAAAAGAGGTTAAAGAAAATCAGGATATCACATTAGATATTTTTGTAGTAACTGATGCTGAGAAATATACAACAGCTTACACAACTCACATGGGATATGGTGGCTATGGCTACGGCGGTTGGTACGGTGGTTGGTATGGCGGTATGTACGGACCATACGGAGGAATAGGATATTCTTCTACTCAATTTGTTGATCATGAAAGACTTATAGGTACTATAATTGTTGATGTTTATAACGAAAAAACAAAACAATTGGCTTGGCAAGGTGTAGCCAAAGGAGAATTAGATAACGACACTAAACCTACAGCAAGAACAATAGATAAGATGATGGATAGAATGTTCTACAAGTACCCAGTAAGAAAAAAGTAGTATAGCATATAATGTATGTATGATAAAAGGTTTCTAAAATTATTTTAGAAGCCTTTTTTCGTGTCTATAAGTTAATTCTCTAGAGTGATAAAATTTGAATATATTTTTTTGAGTAAGAAATACTTACATGTAAAAGAGTTTATTATCTTTAATTGCTGAAATGATTATTCTTTTCTTAATAAGTAGCTCAAGGTCAATGATGTACTAAAGAGAGGTGTTAATGATAATTATCAGCTAATTAATTGATTTATATCTAAATATATTTGAAGTATAACGCAATTTTAGTTTATTTTAGCATTCTATGAATGTTTTATACTTGCTTATAATTATCAGTCTCACAGTAGCTGTTTCTTTTTTAGGGATATTTATTTACTCCGTAAGAAAAGGTCAGTACGACGATGATTACACCCCATCAGTTAGGATGTTATTTGATGATGAATTGATAAAAGACGAAACTGAAGAGGTAGAAAAGAAGAATTAATCTTAGAAAACAAACCAAACTCAATAAATAAATTTTAATATGGAAGTTCAGAAGTTTTACTACGACAACAAGATTGTTAGAAATTTCTTGTATGCAACCATCACTTGGGGAGTTGTAGGAATGACTGTAGGGCTAATGGTAGCCTTTTTGTTTTTCTTTCCCGAATGGATGGCACAAGACCAATGGTCTCTACCTTGGCTAAGTTTTGGACGATTACGACCACTACATACAAATGCTGTAATCTTTGCATTTGTAGGAAATGCAATTTTCACAGGAGTTTACTACTCTACACAACGATTATTAAAAACTAGAATGTACAGCGATAAGCTAAGTCAGATTAATTTCTGGGGTTGGCAATTAATTATCGTTGCAGCAGCTATTACTTTCCCTATGGGATTCAATTCAAGTAAAGAGTATGCTGAGCTAGAATGGCCGATTGATATTGCTGTTGCAGTTGTTTGGTTGGTGTTTGGTTACAATCTAATTGCTACAATCTTAAAACGTAGAGAACGTCACATATATGTAGCTATTTGGTTCTATATAGCAACGTTTGTAACTATTACAGTTTTATATGTTTTCAATAACCTTGAAATACCTGTATCGTTAACAAGCATGAAAAGTTACTCTGTTTACGCAGGGGTTCAAGATGCTTTGGTACAATGGTGGTATGGACACAATGCGGTTGCATTCTTCCTCACAACACCAATATTAGGTTTGATGTACTACTTTGTGCCAAAGGCGGCACAACGTCCGGTATATTCTTATAGATTGTCAATTATTCACTTCTGGTCGTTAATATTCCTATATATTTGGGCAGGGCCTCACCACTTGCTTTACACAGCTTTACCAGATTGGGCTCAGAGTTTAGGTACGGTATTCTCAATTATGCTTATTGCTCCATCATGGGGAGGTATGATTAACGGACTTCTAACACTTCGTGGTGTTTGGGATAAAGTTAGAGAAGATCCTATTCTTAAGTTTATGGTTGTAGCCATCACTGGTTATGGAATGTCAACTTTCGAAGGACCAATGCTTGCTCTTAAAAATGTAAATGCAATAGGACACTATACTGATTGGATTGTTGCACACGTACACATTGGAGCTCTTGCTTGGAATGGATTTATGGCCTTTGGTATGATTTATTGGTTACTTCCTCGATTGTGGAAAACTAACCTGTATTCACAAAAGCTTGCAAACTTCCACTTCTGGATAGGTACTTTAGGTATTTTGTTCTACGCAATTCCTTTGTATTGGGCAGGTTTTGCTCAGGCATCTATGTGGAAACAATTTAATCCTGATGGAACTTTAGTTTATGGTAACTTCTTAGAAACAGTAACTCAAATTCTGCCAATGTACATGATGCGTGCATTTGGAGGAACTCTTTACCTAACAGGAATGCTTACTCTTGTTTACAACGCAATCATGACAATTCGTCAAGGTTCTGCAGTAGAAGATGAGGCAGCTGAAGCTCCTGCATTAGAACCTGTTAAAGTTTCTAGACTTCCAGGAGAAACATGGCATTATGCTTTGGAGCGTAAACCTGTACAATTCACAGTATTCTCATTGATAGTTATTCTTATCGGTGGTGCTGTAGAGATTATTCCAACATTGGTAGTTAAATCAAACATACCTACAATAGAAGCAGTAAGACCTTATACTGCATTGGAACAAGAGGGAAGAGATATTTATGTTCGCGAAGGTTGTAACAACTGTCACTCGCAAATGATTCGTCCTTTCCGTTCCGAAACAGAGCGATATGGCGAATATTCAAAAGCGGGAGAATTTGTTTACGATCATCCATTCCTATGGGGGTCAAAACGTACTGGTCCGGACTTACATAGAATTGGTGGAAAATATAACAATGCTTGGCATTTCAATCACATGTTAGATCCACGAATCACATCGCCAGGGTCAATTATGCCACGTTATCCATGGTTGTTCACTGATGAACTAGACTATTCTGATGTTTCTGATAAACTTGCAACATTATCGTTCTTAGGTGTACCATATTCTGATGGCTACATTGAAGGGGCTAAAACTAGTCTAGAAGAACAAGCTGAAGAAATTGCAGAAGATTTAAATCAAGATCCTAATATAAATATTGAAAGCAATAGAGAGATTATTGCTTTGATTGCATACCTACAACGATTAGGAACGGATATTAAAACAGATAAATAACATGCTTAGGTTTATAAAACATTACATGGATACAATACAGGGTATAGAAATATACCCTATAATCTCCTTATTGATTTTTTTCTTGTTTTTTTCTGCGGTTATATGGTATGCTATGAAAGCACCACAAGAAACAATGGATAACGGAGAGATGTTGCCATTTGATGAATCTAAGTCAGATGATTTATTATAAAGGATTAAAAGATGGTAGCAGTATGGATTTTTAATTCAGACAATAGCATCTTACAAAAAATATATAAAATTATAAACAGATGAA
>CAZIYK010000004.1:0-14160 GCA_964543445.1 uncultured Flavobacteriales bacterium | reverse complement strand
TTTAATTCAGACAATAGCATCTTACAAAAAATATATAAAATTATAAACAGATGAATCGAGCATGAGCCAAGATTTGTGACACACATGGTGATGACTATAACCTCATGCGAACACCATCTGACAAAAACATAAAATTATAAACAGATGAAAAATCGTATCCCTGCTTACGTAACAATTCCCTCGGTTTTGATAACCATAATTGTTTCAATGGCCCTGATGCTAGATACCAAAGAGTATCCTGGTTTTTGGGAAAGTCCATATTTATGGATGTTTATGTTTGTTGTGTTTCTTTTGCTTTTGGCATTAGATTCATTAAACAAAGCACTTGATGCTATTAAGTATCACAATCTTTCGGAAGAAGAAAGAAAAGAGTTAGTAAAAGAAAAGAGAACAGGTTGGAAAGCACTTCTACATAGTCTTACTGAAGCTAAAGAAATAGAACACGAAGAAGATATTCTTCTAGATCATGATTATGATGGTATTCAGGAGCTAGACAACGAATTACCACCTTGGTGGGTTTGGCTTTTCTACATAACAATCTTTTTCACATTTGCCTATTTTATTCGTTTCTACGTGATGGATGGACCAAATCAAGTGGAGGAGTATGAAATAGAAATGGCTGAAGCAAAACAACAGGTTGAAGAATATATCAAAAATACACCAGATTTAGTTAGTGCTGAGAATGTAGAGCAACTTACAGATGCTAAATCTTTAGAAGAAGGAAAGAAAATCTTCTTAGCAAATTGTGCAGCTTGTCATACAGCCGATGGTGGAGGAATGATAGGTCCTAATCTTACTGATGAGTATTGGATAAATGGAGGAGGAATAAAAAATGTATTTAATACAATTTCTAATGGTGGTCGTCCTGGTAAAGGAATGATTGCTTGGAAGGCTTCGTTACGTCCTACTCAACGTCAGCAAGTTGCTAGTTATGTATTGTCGTTGCAAGGAACTACTCCAAATAACCCTAAAGCTCCTGAAGGAGATAAGTGGGAGGAATAGAAATAATACATATTTGTATGAGTTAAATGTAAAGTTTGAAGTTTGGTACATGTAAAACACTAGACTTCAAACTTTAACTTTTTATAGTAAAAAGATAAAAATGTCTTTTTCTGATATTGAACATATTTTATTTTCAAAGAAATATGTAATATAGTACCTTTAATATATTGAGTATAGCTACTATGTACTTAACCCCCAAAATCGATTCATAATGAAAGACGAAAGTTTTAGAGATCATATCGGAACAATAAATGAAGATGGGTCTAGGCATTTTATTTTTCCAAAGAAACCACATGGTAAATTCTACAATGCACGTACTTATTTGAGTTGGGTGTTGTTATCTATTTTCTTTATTGGTCCATTTATAAAAATCAATGGGAATCCACTGTTGATGATAAATGTATTAGAAAGAAAATTCTCTCTTTTAGGATCGATGTTCTATCCTCAAGATTTCTACATTTTTGTATTAATGATGATTACGGGTATAGTATTCATTGTGTTATTTACAGTAGTCTTTGGAAGGATTTTTTGCGGGTGGCTCTGTCCGCAGACAATTTTTCTAGAAATGGTATTTCGCAAAATTGAATTTGCAATTGATGGCGATAGAATTCAGCAAATGAAACTAGATAAAATGCCATGGAATGCCGAAAAATATAGAAAGAGGATAACAAAATGGGTTATATACTTTATTCTGTCTTTCGTAATTGCAAATACTTTTTTAGCATACGTTATTGGTATAGATCAACTTTTTGAATTTATAAAAGAAGGTCCTATAGGTAATCCTGGAGGTTATGGAGCTCTAATAATTTTCACAGGAGTCTTTTATTTCATTTTTACTTCTTTTAGAGAGCAGGCTTGTTTGATTGCTTGTCCTTATGGAAGGTTGCAGGGGGTATTATTAGATAGAAAATCTATACAAGTATCATACGATTATGTTCGAGGAGAAGGAGAAAAGGGAAGAGGAAAATGGAAAAAATCGGAAGATAGGGCTGCAACAGGAAAAGGAGATTGTATAGACTGTAAGCAGTGTGTTGAAGTTTGTCCTACAGGAATAGACATTAGAAATGGTAGTCAGTTGGAGTGTATTAACTGTACTGCTTGTATGGATGCATGTGATTCTGTGATGGAAAGTGTTGGTTTGCCAACAGGACTTATTCGTTATGCATCGGAAGATAATATTGCAAATGGGGAGAAACCATCTTTCAATGCAAGGATTATTGGCTATACAACAGTTTTAACGTTGCTTCTTATTGCTGTTGCGAGTATGTTGTTGTTGAGGTCTGATATTGATACTACTCTGTTACGTCTTCCAGGGCAATTATACCAAACTGAGCAAAATGGAGATATTTCTAATGTCTTTACGTATAAAATGGTCAATAAAACCAATACAGATAAAACAGTAGAGTTGAAATTAATCTCTCATAAAGGGGAAATTGAGATGGTAGGGCATGAGGCCATTACTATAAAAGGAAACGAAAGATATTCGGGAACAATCTTTGTAAAGATACCGAAGGAGGAACTGACGAAAACTAAGAATAAAATAGTTATTGGTGTTTATGAAAATGGAAAGTTGATAACGAAGGTTAAAACTGTCTTTATAGGGCCTCTGAAATATTAAAAAATATAAATTATGAAATTGAATTGGGGGCATGGTATAGCAATATTTCTTGTGATATTTGTGGTTACAACTGTAAGTGTGGTAACTCTAATAATTACTGATGACACATATAATCATGAGTTGGTATCGGAGCATTATTATGAGGATGAGCTTAAATATCAAGACGAAATTGATAAAGAAAATAATGCTGCCAAACTAGAAACAAGGCTTATTTACAGAACATCAAAAGATGGAGTTCTTCTAACTTTTCCAAGTGATTTTGCTTACGATAAAGTTTCAGGTGAGATAAAAATGGTGAGACCATCGAAAAAAATCCTTGATTTTACCATGCCGGTAAAATTAGATGATAAATTTCAGATGTTAATTCCATCTGAAAAAGCTATTCAAGGAATATGGTTGATGCAAATAGATTGGAATGTTGGAGAAAAAGAGTTTATGTATAAATCAAGAATAAGAATCTAATAACAATTTATGCTAGGGATAGAAGTGATACCCCGCAGCATTAAAGTATATTGAATTAAGTAATGGCGAGGCTTTTAGTTTGCGAAAAGACTTGCCATTGCTATAATGAAAATACTTGTTTGCGAGGAGTATAAACGGATAGCCCGTATAAGCACAAAAAAATAATAAATGGAAATATTTTACTCAGCACTTGCATTCGGTTTTTTAGGAGGAGTACACTGCTTAGGTATGTGTGGACCAATAGCTTTTGCTCTGCCTGTAAATAGGGAGAATAAGTTGAAAGGAACTTTTCAGAGTTTGGTTTATCAGTTTGGAAGACTGATAACCTACACCGTAATGGGATTGATTTTTGGAACCTTAGGAAAAGGATTTTCATTGGCAGGAATACAACAATACTTGTCTATTGCGATGGGTGCTGTGATGATAATTGTGGTATTGTGGCCAACACAAAAAGTAGGGTCGGTAGGTGTAACAAGTTTTGTTTACAAACATATTGGCAAGTTAAAAGCTAAACTCGGCTCCTTGTTAAAAAAACGAGATACAAAAACGCTTTTTGTTATTGGAATACTCAATGGAGCATTGCCTTGTGGATTGGTTTATATGGCTTTGATTGGAGCAGTGGCAACAGGAAACTCGCTAGAAGGAGGAATTTACATGTTTATCTTCGGTATTGGTACTATTCCATTCATGTTTGCGGCTACTATGGTAGGAAATTTTATGAGCATAGGAGTTAGGAATAAAGTACAAAAAGCAATTCCTGTTTTTGTAGTGATAATTGGTTTGTTATTTATTTTAAGAGGATTAGGGCTAGGTATCCCTATGCTATCGCCGCCAGAAAAGAAACTTCATATTCAAGAGCAGAAGATGGAAATGAAGGCTGGAGAAATGATGAAAATGGGTAGCTAAAAAACTGTTTTTAATCACTCATTTTAACCGATTGATAATTAGTTAAAATAATTAACTTTGCACGTTCTTTAAAAAGAGATAAGATGCAAAAACCAAAGAGATATACGATTACGGCAGCATTGCCTTACACAAATGGACCTGTGCATATAGGTCATCTTGCAGGTGTTTACGTTCCTGCCGATATTTATACTAGATATTTACGTCAAAAAGGCGAAGATGTAGCTTTTGTTTGTGGATCGGATGAGCACGGTGTGCCAATTACGATTAAAGCAAAAAAAGAAGGTATTACTCCTCAGCAAGTAGTTGATAAGTACAACAAAATCATAAAAGATTCTTTTGCTGATTTTGGAATTTCTTTCGACAATTATTCTCGTACATCTGGGAAGATGCATCACAAAACTGCTTCAGAGTTTTTTAAGAAAATGTATGAGCAGGGTGATTTTATCGAAGAAACTTCATCTCAATATTACGACGAAGTAGAAAAACAATTTTTAGCAGACAGATATATTACTGGAACTTGTCCTAAATGTGGAGCTGATGGAGCTTACGGAGATCAATGCGAAAAATGTGGTTCTACTTTGAGTCCAACAGAATTGATTAATCCTACATCGGCACTTAGTGGAAACGTTCCTGTGTTGAAAGAGACTAAACACTGGTTTTTACCTTTAGATAAGCACGAAGCTTTCCTTAGAGAGTGGATACTAGAAGGTCATAAAGACGATTGGAAACCTAACGTTTACGGTCAGGTAAAATCGTGGGTTGATGACGGATTACGTCCTAGAGCCGTAACTAGAGATTTGGATTGGGGTATTCCTGTTCCTGTTGAAGGTGGCGAAGGAAAAGTACTTTACGTTTGGTTTGATGCCCCTATCGGATATATTTCGTCAACTAAAGAATGGGCAGAAGAGCAAGGAAAAGATTGGGAGCCTTATTGGAAAGATGAGGATACTAAATTGGTTCATTTTATAGGGAAGGACAATATTGTATTCCACTGTATTATTTTCCCAGCAATGCTTAAATCTCATGGTGGATATATTTTACCAGAAAATGTACCTGCAAACGAATTCCTAAATTTAGAGGGCGATAAGATTTCTACATCTAAAAACTGGGCTGTATGGTTGCACGAATATTTACAGGATTTCCCTGAAAAGCAAGATGTGCTTCGTTACACTCTTACAGCAAACGCACCAGAATCTAAAGACAACGACTTTACGTGGAAAGATTTCCAAGCTAGAAACAACAATGAGCTTGTTGCTATTTTCGGAAACTTCATAAATCGTGTAGTTGTATTAACTAATAAGTATTACAACGGTGTAGTACCTGCACTAGGAGAGCTTACAGATGTTGATGCTGATGTTTTAGATCAGCTTAAAAATTTCCCTGACAAAATTGCTCGTTCAATTGAGCGTTACCGTTTCCGTGAGGCTTTATCAGAAATGATGAATTTGGCACGTTTGGGTAATAAATACTTAGCAGATGAGGAGCCATGGAAATTAATCAAGACAGATGAGAAGCGTGTAGAAACTATTATGAATATTGCATTGCAAATTTCTACTGCACTTGCAACTGTTTCTGAACCTTTCCTACCATTTACTTCTGATAAATTAGTGAAAATGTTAAATATCTCTCGTTTGGATTGGAATAAAATATCTGAAGGAGATTTGATAGAAGCAGGTCATCAAATAGGTAAAGCAGAATTGCTTTTTGCTAAGATTGAAGATAGCGAAATACAAGTTCAACTTGATAGATTAGAGGCTACGAAGAAGGCAAATGAACTAGAAAATCGCGAAGCAGAACCTCAGAAAGAAACAATTACTTTCGAAGATTTCCAGAAAATGGATATCCGTATAGGTACGATTGTAGAAGCTGTTAAGGTTAAAAAAGCTAAAAAGTTACTTCAACTGAAAATAGATACTGGACTAGATGTAAGAACTGTTGTTTCGGGAATTGCTGAAAGTTTCAGTCCTGAAGAAATTGTTGGAAAACAAGTTTCAGTATTAATGAACTTAGCACCTCGCAAAATTAGAGGTGTAGAGAGTCAAGGAATGATACTTATGGTTGAAAATGCTGATGGCAAACTAGAATTTGTTACGGCAGGAGGTAAAGTTCCTAACGGAATGGCAGTGAGTTAAGCATTCGTCTTAGACTTAAAATATTTACTCCCGCAGGTTAGACTTATTATCGCAAATTTATTTTGTGTGTAATGGTTTAATCTGCGGGAGTTTTTTATTCGTTTTATTTAGCTTAGATTTGGAAGAGTAGAGTAAATATCAATATTTATTTAGGATGGAAACGAAACAGAAAATGGCTTATAAGCGATTAGTAAACTCTCAGTTAGAGTATTTTAATACTAATGTTACTAAAGATGTTGATTTCAGAATAAAAATGCTGAAAAAGTTATTGAATATTCTTAAATCAAATGAACATCTGTTAGATGAAGCCATTTATAAAGATTTAAAAAAATCTAGTTTCGATAATTACACTACAGAGTTGTCATTGATTTATCATGACTTAAACGAAGCAATATCAAATCTGAAAGGGTGGAGTAAGAGGATTAGCGTTCCTACTAATATGGCAAATTTACCAGGTAGTAGTTATATAATACCTGAGCCTTTGGGAGTGTCTCTGATTATTGGTGCTTGGAATTATCCATATCAGTTGTCGTTAGCACCTGTAATTCCTGCCTTGGCTGCTGGCAACACTGCAATTATTAAGCCGTCAGAATTATCGTTGAATACATCAAATGTGATGGCAAAGTTGATAAATGATAATTTCGATTCAAATTATCTTCACGTTGTAGAAGGAGGGGTAGAGGAAACTACTGAATTGCTGAAACAAAAGTTTGATAAAATATTTTATACAGGTGGTTCGGCTGTTGGGAAGATAATTATGAAAGCCGCAGCAGAACATTTAACACCGGTAACTTTAGAGTTAGGAGGAAAGAGTCCAACTTTTGTTTTCAATGATGCTAATCTCAAAATTACAGCAAAGCGTTTGGTGTGGGCTAAATTTTTGAATGGAGGACAAACATGCATAGCTCCGGATTATATTTTGGCTGAAAAAGGAGTCAAGGAAAAACTGATTTCAGAAATAAAAAAACAAATTCTAGAAATCCATGGCGAAAATCCTCAGCAGAGCGAAGCATTTGTTAGAATAATTAATCCTCGCCATTTTAAAAGAATTGTGAGTCTTATTGATGCATCTAAAGTAGTAATAGGTGGCGAAACAGATGAATCTGATTTGTATATCTCGCCAACAGTAATGGATGATGTGTCGTTTGATGATGCCGTTATGCAAGAAGAGATTTTTGGTCCTGTACTGCCAATTATAGAGTTTGATAGTTTGGAATGGGCAATAAAACAGATTAAGGACAGACCTAAACCTTTGGCTCTTTATGTTTTTTCGTCTAACAAAAAGATAGTGGATAAAATATTTCACGAGGTTTCGTTTGGAGGTGGAGCTGTAAACGATGCAATCATGCATCTTACCAATCCTAATCTGCCTTTTGGAGGTGTAGGGAATTCGGGAATGGGCAATTATCACGGAAAAGCCGGTTTTGATACATTTTCTCATTACAAATCTATTCTAGATAAATCAACTTTGATAGAACCATCAGTTAAATATCCTCCTTACAAGGATTGGAAAAAGAAGATTCTGGAATTTTTGGTAGAGTAATAGATTAAGGCGTTGCATATAAAGTAGTTATTCTATTAAAATATTGTTTAGCTTTGTTTCAGAACTAAATTCTTATTAAAATGAATATTGAAGGTTTATCTAAGTTTGATGATATCCGTCCGTTTACTGACGAGGAAGCTAAAGAGGTATTTAAAGAGATAAGTACACATCCTGCAATTTTTTCTATTATGAAAGTAATTAATCCTTACTTGACAAAAGAGGAGGTTACAGAGTATGTTGAATCATTGAAAACTATAGATGATTTTCAGCGTAAGTTTTCATATCCTGGCCTTCGTATGGTTGTAGAAAAAACTAGTGAAGGTTTAACTCACGAAGGGATAGATAAATTAGATATTGATGGAAGTTATTTGTTCATTTCTTCACATAGAGATATAATGCTAGATACATCTCTGCTTAATTTTATTATGCTAGAGAGAGGCATGAAATTGTCAGAAGCTGCCATAGGAGACAATCTAGTAACTAAGGATTTCCTTAATAAGTTAGCAAAACTCAATCGTAATTTTATTGTAAAGAGAAATGCACCTGTTAGAGAAATGGTTGTTAATTCTCGTCATTTATCAGAATATATTCAGTTTGTATTGCATAACAAGAAACGATCTGTTTGGATAGCACAGCGCGAGGGAAGAGCAAAGGACGGGATAGATGTTACTAATCCGGGGTTGTTGAAAATGATAACTATGTCGGCAGATAGAGGCGAAGATATTATTGAGTTTCTTAAGAAAACAAAAATAGTTCCTTTGGCAATATCTTACGAATACGATCCGAATGATAGATTTAAAATAGATGAACTCATAGCTAAAGAACAAAACATACCTTATTTGAAAGAAAGAAACGAAGATTTTCAACAGATAGTTACGGGTATGATAGGATTCAAAAAACGAATTCACTTGGCTGCTAGCAAACCCTTAGATGAAGAATTGGATGCTTTGGAAGGTTTGAGTGGAAATAAATTACTTCAAAAACTAGCAGAAATAATAGATTATCATATTATTTCTAATTACAAATTATGGCCAACTAATTATATAGCGTACGATAAACTAATGGGAACTTCGGAGTATAAAGATTATTATACTGATTTTGATGAAAAATCCTTTTTGCGAAGGATAGAAAGACGAGCAGTAGAACACGACCACGAAGATGCCGAAAGGAAGTTTTTAGAAATGTATGCTAATCCCGTAATTAGTAAAAAAGCATTGGTGAAATAAAAAATATAGAAGATTAGTTTGTTTGTAAGTGTGTAGATAGCAGATGCTTGTTTTTGATTTGCAATAAAATGAATTAATAAACTACAAGAGTATTAGAAATAATGTTATTTTTGCATCTGCAAGTTTCAGATTGAAATCTATGCATGAACTTTTTAAATAAGCTAGTTTGATATTTGGTATCAAACTGAACTAGGTTTCTACATAAAATGGATAAACGAACAGTTTTATTAATATATACGGGAGGTACAATTGGGATGGTAAAAGACAAGGAGTTAGGAGTTCTTGTTCCTTTTGATTTTGATGATCTTTTACAAAAGATGCCAGAATTAAACAATCTTGATTGTGATATTGAGTCATCTACTTTAATTGATCCTATCGATTCTTCAAATATCCAACCAGAATATTGGTTGCAATTGGCTAGTAAAATAGAAGAAGTTTATGATGATTATGATGGGTTTGTTATTTTACACGGTACAGATACCATGTCTTATTCAGCATCAGCATTGAGTTTTTTATTAGAGAATCTTGCCAAGCCAGTAATTTTCACAGGATCACAATTACCTATTAGTGATTTCAGGACAGATGCTAAAGAGAATTTGATTACAGCTATTCAAATAGCTTCAGATTATAATAGCGATAATGAAGCTGTAATACAGGAAGTTGGACTTTATTTTGAGAATAAACTTTATAGGGGCAATAGAACAACTAAAATTAATTCAGAACATTTCGAGGCATTTGGATCGTTAAATTATCCTGCATTAGCAGAATCGGGAGTCTATCTTAATTATAATAAACACTTGTTTCCTGAAAAAAGAACTGAAAAACTAAAGGTTTACAAAGGTTTAAATCAGAATGTTGCTATGATAAGGTTGTTTCCTGGAATGACTGTATCAGTTTTAGATGCTATTATCAATGTAGAAGGATTGAAAGGTCTTATACTTGAAACATATGGATCAGGAAATGCACCAAATAAAAAATGGTTTGTAGATTCCATAGAAAGAGCAATAAAAAAGGGAATTGTAGTTGTGAATGTAACACAATGTCCTGCCGGAATGGTTGATCATAGTCTGTATGAAGTTGGTTTACAAATGCACAAGATGGGAGTAGTAGGAGGAAAAGATATGACAGCTGAAGCAGCAATTACTAAGTTGATGTTTGTTCTTGGAAATGAAAAATTTAGTAAAAACCCTGAGAAGTGGCTTAGAATAAACCTTAGAGGCGAATTAAAAGACTAGTAATAAAAGTTTTAATAATTGATTTTTTTTTTCGTTCTTTGTCAGACGATTTAGTGTAACCTCATGAAGTTTTTAGAGAAGAGCTTGAATGGTTAAGGTACACGCTTAGAAATAGTAATGTTTTTAAGTTTATAAAAATGAAGGTAATACTTCTATCTTCTCAACAAAAAATTTATAATTTATTTCGATAATTCTAATAACAATTAAGTTCAGAAAAATGAAAAGAGTATTTTCGATTCTAGCAGTAACTGGTTTATTAACGTTTGGTGCGGTTAATAATGTTTCTGCGCAAGATCAACAAGAAAATGTTGAAGCAGTTCAAAACAACGCACAAGCGTCTGATTCTGCTGCGGTAGCAACTAAAGAAGTTGCAAAAAAGGAGGTTCCTGCAGTTAAGACTGAAGAAGCTCAAGAAACACAAACTTTCCACCAAATCATTAAACAGAAATTTATTGAGGGTGGTGCTGGATTTATGGGAGTAGTATTACTTACATTGATCTTAGGTTTAGCGATTGCTATTGAGAGAATTATCTATTTGAACTTAGCAACAACTAACACTGAAAAACTTCTTAAGAATGTAGAGGCAGCTTTACAATCAGGTGGAGTAGAAGAAGCTAAGGAAGTTTGTAGAAATACAAGAGGTCCTGTAGCATCTATATTCTATCAAGGACTTGATCGTATGGATGAAGGAATTGATATGGTTGAGAAGTCAGTTGTTTCTTACGGAGGTGTACAAATGGGACAGTTAGAGCAAAACATCTCTTGGTTGTCTTTATTTATCGCACTAGCTCCAATGCTTGGATTCATGGGTACAGTAATCGGTATGATTGCAGCGTTCGACTCAATTGAAGCAGCTGGTAACATTTCTCCAACACTTGTAGCAAAAGGTATTAAGCAAGCGCTTATTACAACAGTATTCGGATTGATCGTAGCGATGATCCTTCAAATTTTCTATAACTACATCGTAGCAAAAGTAGATAGTATCGTTAATAAAATGGAAGATGCTTCTATTTCATTGATTGATTTATTAGTTAAGTATAAAAAGTAATTTCTATTAAAGATGGAAAAAATTCAGAAAATATCACCATGGCTTATCGGGTTGGTGTCTGTATTCTCCGCATATTTGTGGTGGAATCTAGCTAGCAATGATATGCCTGTAGCTTCTGATGTTGATGCCTTCTACAGTCTTACAGTTGTAATGCTTGTAGCTATAGTAGGAATCACTCTATTATTCTCTTTATATCAGTTGTTTACTGATTTAAAGGCATTGAAGCAAGCATTGATTGTAATTGTATTGATGGCAATAGTTATAGGTGTATCTTATGGTTTTGCTTCAGATAAAGCTGTAGTATCAGGAATTGGAGAAGCTCTTTCTCAATCTGCGGCAGAATCTAAGTGGGTAGGAACAGGTTTATATGCAACATACATTACAGGTGCTTTAGCAATACTTTCAATAGTATTATCACCAGTAACTAAATTATTAAAATAATATGGCCAGAAAAGTACCGGAAGTAAATGCCGGCTCGATGGCCGATATTGCTTTCATGCTCCTAATATTCTTCCTTGTTACAACAACAATGGATGTAGATACGGGTATATCTCGTAAATTGCCTCCTATACAAGAAGAGGAGTTAGAAAATAAGCCACCACCAATTAAGGAGAAAAACCTTTTTGAGGTGATTGCTAACGTTAATGATCAACTTTTGGTTGAAGGTAATTTAATGCAAGTTAAAGACCTTAGAGAAGCAACTAAAGAATTTTTGAACAACAACGGAGACGGAACTTGTGACTACTGTACTGGTAGAAGAGATCCTAGTTCTTCTGATAATCCTCAAAAGGCGATTATCACTGTTCAGAATGACCGAGGAACTTCTTATAACCTTTACATTGCAGTTCAAAATGAGTTGGTAGCTGCTATCAACGAATTGAGAGATGAATTAGCAATGAGAATGTACGGTATGCCAATGTCGGAATTGAACGAGGCTGACGCTAAGAAGATTCAGAAGATGTTCCCTCAGAAGATTTCAGAGGCAGAACCAGTTAATTTATCAGGAAACTAAAATATAAACGATATGTCAAAGTTTAGAAAAGAAGGGAGTAAGGAAACGCCAGCGATTTCTACTTCATCATTGCCTGATATCGTTTTTATGCTTTTGTTTTTCTTTATGACAACTACAACAATGCGTGAGCAGGATTTAGTTGTAAAAGTGATTCAACCTAAAGCAACAGAGGTTAAGAAGTTAGAAAAGAAAAGTTTAGTGTCTAATATCTATGTGGGTCAACCATTAAGATCATACCAATCTAAGTTTGGTTCAGATGATGCTATTCAACTTAACGACTTTTTCGCAACAGTTGCTGATGTAAAGGATTTTATCTTTGCAGAACGTGAATCTCGTAAGGAAGAAGAAATTCCTCAGATGACAACAAACATCAAAGCCGATGTAGATGTTAAGATGGGAATTATTACTGATATCAAGCAGGAGCTTAGAAAAGTTCAAGCATTGAAAATTAACTATGCAACAGTTGAGGTTTCAGAATTAGACTACGACGAGTAATCTATTTCTAAATATATAATTTACTAAGGCCACCTTTCAAGGTGGCCTTTTTTTGTTCTAAATTTATTTTTTTGATTACCTTTGATATTAGATAATCCTAATGTTTATGAAAAAATCAATACTACCATTTCTTCTTTTGTTTATGCTATTATCTTATAGCGTAAATGCTCAAAAGAGTAATTATTACCTAGAGGATCAGATTTATATTACTGCTTCATACAATATGATAGTAAATAAGAGTGATTCTATTTCTCAAGGAGGTTTATCTAATGGGATGATTTTTGGATACATTAGAGACATCCCTCTTAATGAACAGAGAAACTTTGGACTAGGATTAGGTATTAGCTACTCGTTTTCACACATTTATCAGAATATATCTATAAGGTCTTTAGATGACGGATCTACTGATATTCAACATATGGATAGCGGTGATTATATACGTAACAAATTTTCTGTTTCTTATATCGAGATGCCTTTCGAGATTAGATACAGAACATCTACAATTGATAAGCATAAGTTTTTTAGGTCGTATCTTGGCTTTAAAGTAGGTTATAGGGTAAGAGCTTACTCTAAGAAGAAAACGCACGTTACAGAGATTGCTTATTACAATCAGCCAGAGTTTAATTGGTGGAAATATGGAATTTATTTGAATATCGGTTACAGTTCATGGAATTTCCACATTGATTATACTTTATCTAAAGTGTTTAAGGATGGTACTTATGCAAAACCTATTGATTCTTCACAGAATTTAATACCTATGGATATGAATATGCTTAACGTAGGTTTAACATTCTACTTAATATAAGAAGATGTATCCTAGTTGAGGTACTATCCCGAATATTATTCCAAATGCAACCTCCTTGCATGTATGAGCTTTGAGTTTTAGTCTTGCTGTAGATACTGCTCCGATGATAATTATATTCAAAATTATTACTACTTGGAGGTCTATTAGAAATTTGTGCGACAAGTATATAAGAAAGCCTAAAGCTGACGATATTGCAGCTGTATGCAGGCTAATTTTTGTTCTATGTAAGAATATTAATATCCATGACAGAGTAACTACAATTCCTATTAAATAGTTGTTGAGAGGGCCATTTAGATTTGCAGACATAAGCAATCTTGCTGTTATATATATGTATAATCCTGTTGAAATTATTGGGATTGTCCTTTCGCTTTGTTTCTCTAAGAAAATAGATTCTATAAGGTTCGTTTTTTTTAATAATACTACGGTAATTAATGGGAGAACAATTGTGCCCATTGATATTACGTAAGTCATATAATTTCTAGCCTCATCAGGTATCAAGGTTTTAAAAATATTTACATACAATAGGGTGATGTATATTGGAATAAATATAGGGTGAAAAACGTATGATAATATTTTAGAGACTGAATTATTATGATCCATAGATATAAATGTTGATGTGACTAGATTTCTTTTCTCATTCTAGCTACTGGATACCCTAATTGTTCTCTGTATTTAG
>CAZIYK010000003.1:0-29926 GCA_964543445.1 uncultured Flavobacteriales bacterium | reverse complement strand
GTGAATGTTCAGTTGCCTGATGGAGCATCTCTTCAGAGAACTTTATCTACTTGTGAAGAAGCTGAAGATATTATAAAATCACATCCAGAGGTTGACTTTATCACAACTGCTGCAGGTTATAACTTGTTGTCGCAGTCAATGTCAACTAACTCAGGTTTGTTGTTTGTGAGTTTGAAAAACTGGAGTGAAAGAACTAAAACAGCAAAACAGATTACTCAAGCTTTGAATAAACAGTTTTACGCTGGTATTAATTCTGCTCAAGTATTCTCTTTTGAGCCACCAGCAATTCCAGGATTGGGATCTGGATCAGGATTTACATTCATGCTTCAGGATAAAGGAGGAAATTCTCCAGAATATCTAGCAGAGCAGGCTAAGATATTTATGGCTAAGGCTAATGAAAGACCGGAAATTGCTTCAGCCTTTACTACGTTTAAAGCAGCTGTTCCACAGAAGTTCTTAGACATAAATAGAGATAAGGCTCTTAAATTAGGAGTAGATCTTAATGAATTATATACAACAATTGGAGCATTCTTAGGAGGGTCGTATGTTAACGACTTCAACAAGTTTGGTCGTCTGTATAAAGCTTACGTTCAGGCTGAACCAGAATACAGAAATGACGAATCTAAGTTGAATTTGTTTTATGTAAAGAATCGTAAAGGAGATGATATTCCACTTGGTACATTGGTAACAGTTAGAGAGGTTACTGGTCCGGAATATACTAACCGTTTCAATATGTTGCGATCTGTAGAAATTGGAGGTGGACCAGCACCAGGATATACTTCGGCTCAGGCTATGACAGCCCTAGAAGAAGTTGCTGCAGAAGTCCTTCCAGAAGGAGTAACTTATGCTTGGGCAGATATGTCTTTCCAAGAGAAAAAAGCATCTGGTGGAGCAGGAGCAATATTTACAATATCATTGATATTTGTATTCTTAATATTAGCAGCACAGTACGAGAGTTGGTCTTTACCAATGAGTATTCTTATGGGTACACCATTTGCAATATTCGGAGCAATTGGAGCTTTGTATATAGCAAGATTATTCTCTGAAAGTTTTGAGATGAATGTTTATGCACAGATATCCTTGGTGATGCTTATTGCGATGGCTGCAAAGAATGCCATTCTGATTGTAGAGTTTGCTAACGAAGCTTTTGAACGAGAAGGTTTATCTCTATACGATTCGGCAATTAAAGCTGCAAAATTGAGATTCAGACCTATCTTGATGACTGCATTCTCTTTCATACTTGGAGTATTACCATTAGTTGTTGCTTCAGGAGCAGGAGCAGAAGCTCGTAAAGTTATGGGAATGGCTCTTCTAGGTGGAATGACGGTTGCAACAGTTTTAGGTGTATTTATGACTCCGATGTTATTCATATTTATAGGTAAAGTATTTAGATATGAAGAAAGAAGAGAGGCAAAGAATAAACTTATTGAATCTAAAACAGAGTAAGATATTGACTATGAAAAATAATTTATTAAAAATATCGGTTTTCATTTTTATTATAGCTCTAGGTTTTCAGAGTTGTAAGGTGGGACCCAATTACGAGAGGACAGAATTGCCTACGATGGATTCGTATAGTTACGATTCGTTAAAACAGGATACTGTTGTAAATATCAGATGGTGGGAATTATTCCAAGACACTACTCTTCAGCAGTTGATAAAAGTAGGATTGAAGGAGAATTTAGATGTGTTATCAGCAGCTTCACGTATAGAAGAGGCACGTGCATATCACGGTTTTAAAAAGGCTGATGTTTGGCCAGAATTTGGATATAAACTAGGTGCAGGTTCACGAAATGATATTCAATTACCAGGGTTAACAGGTACTACGTTTGATAATTTCAGTGCAGTAGGTACTGTTTCGTGGGAATTAGATTTCTGGGGAAAATTCCGTAGAGCAACTGAATCAGCAAAAGCTGAAATGTTGGCTACTGAGGCTGCAAAAAGAGCAATAATGATTTCTTTGGTATCTGATATTGCAACAAACTATTTCAGATTGTTGGATTATAGAAAGCGATTAAAGATTTCACAAGAAACTTACGAGACAAGAAAGGAAGCAGTTGATTTGATGCAAGCTAAGTTTGATCACGGATATATTCAGCTTTTAGACTTGAATCAGTCTCAGATACAGTTGGCAATTGCAGAAGCATCTATTCCTAAGTACGAGAGAGAAGTGATCTTCACTGAGCATATTTTGAGTTTGTTATTAGGAAAAACACCTCAGAATATAAGTACAGCAGTAAAGTTGGATAGCGTGTTAGCGCCTCCATCAATACCTGTAGGATTGCCATCTAGCCTTATAGAAAGAAGACCTGATATTGTACAATCAGAATACAATGTTATGTCTGCTAATGCTCAGGTTGGAGTAGCTGTAGCTCAGCGTTTTCCTTCAATAAGTATTACAGGACAAGGAGGTTTAGGAAGTAACGATGTTAATTCGTTATTGTCTAATGGCTTTGTATGGAGTGTAGGAGCTGCTTTAACAGGACCTTTATTTAATTTTGGAAAGAACAAAAGAAGAGTACAAGTAGAAAGACACAAAACAGAACAAGCTGTTATTGCATACAGAAAAACAGTACTTAATGCCTTCAGAGGAGTGGAAGATGCTTTAGTAAGTGTAAGAACTTTGACTGTTGAGCACGAAGCTAGAATGAAGCAAGTAGAAGCAGCAGAGAGTGCTCTTATGTTGTCGGAGATGAGATATGATAAGGGAGTTACTAGTTACCTTGAAGTATTGGAGCAACAACGTCAGGAATTTGATTCTCAGTTGTACGAATCTGAAACTCATCAGAAACTTCTTTCGGCTTATGCAAGATTGTACAAAGAGTTAGGTGGTGGATGGATTTCTAAAGAGGAAGAGGAAGCCGCAAAACAATCAAAATAGAAAGAAGTAAATACTAAAAATTATTATCTTTAAGGTGTTCAATTTCAATTGAACACCTTTTTTTAGAATTATGATTAAAAGAGCAAAATATTACAGAGCATTAACTTACAGGTATAGATTTCTAATACTTTGGATTGTGTTTTTGATGGAGTTTATTATTCCTTCATTTACCAATGATATTCATGACTATCATTTAGTTGAGCTTATTATTTATTCAATTGGGATTTTTGCCGGGTTTAATATTCTTATGGCACGTAAAAAGCTCTTTTATGTGATTGTGTCTTTGGGTATTTTGATTGTGGCTGTAAGGTTTGTTAATGACGATATTCTTCCTTTATGGCTCGGAAATCTTAGAGATATTGTATTGGTGATTTATTACTTAATAATTGTTTACGAGATTTTTAAGGAGTTGATAGACGATAGAAGGGTAGATTTAAATACAATTGGCGCTGTAATGGCGGGCTTTTTTGTAATGGGGATTATAGGTGGAGTAATTTTTTCAGCAATTGAGAATCTTGTTCCGGGATCTTTTACAGGGCTTACAGATGGCAGGAAAACAATTCATGATTTAGTGTATTTTAGTTTTATAACACTTACCACAATAGGATATGGCGATATATCTCCTGTTACTCAGTTTGCACAGAGAGTTACTGTTTTGTTTGGACTAATTGGCAACTTCTATTCTACGATTGTGATAGGTATCATTATTAGTAAATTTTTAGCAAATAATAATAAAAAATAGAGATGCTACTAAGTGTAACATCTCTATTTTTAATGTGTATTATTTAAAGATAGATTATCTAATATCCTCAGGAATTTCACAAACAGGTATAGGGTTCATTTTGTGCTGATTTGCTCTATTCATTCTTCTGAATATGTTTAGAACTTCTTTTTGACGATCATTTAAGTCACTTTCATCAAATCCAAATTCGTCAAATTCCATTGCCCATTCTAGTTCATCGTAAGATGCTCCAATTTGGTCCTCATCTGTTTTGTCGTCTCCCCAAAGTCCATCGGTAGGCGCTGCTTCCAAAATAGAATCAATCACTCCTAATTCAGCTCCTAAAGCATAAACTTCAGATTTCATAAGGTCGGCAATTGGACTTAAATCAACTCCGCCGTCGCCATATTTTGTAAAGAATCCAATTCCAAAGTCTTCTACCTTATTTCCTGTACCTGCAACTAGGCAATTGTGTAATCCAGCAAAATAGAACAATGTTGTCATTCTCAATCTTGCTCTAGTATTAACTAAAGCAAGTTCTTCGCTAGCTAAGTTTGTAGTAGGGATTGATTTTCGGAATGTCTCGTATGTATCTGTCAAGTCAACTCTTTCTGATTTTACATTTGGGTATTTGTTTTTCAGAAAAGCGATGTGGTCTTGAGCTCTAGTTACCTGTGCCGCATCCTGATGTATAGGCATTTCTACAACTATTACATCTTTACCTGTTTCGGCAGCTAAAGTAGATGTTACTGCAGAGTCAATTCCTCCACTTACACCAACTACAAAACCATTAGTATTCGATTTTTCACTATACTCCAATAGCCATGAGACTATATATTCTGATATTTCTTCCATGTCAATATTTTTCAGCAAAAATAATTAATCTATATTTAATAGAGTTAAGGATTTATAAGAGATTGTGCTGTTCAAAATAATTTTTATTATGATGAAGTTTACCGTGAAATAAATATGTGATATTAGTATTTTTGACGGCACTTAAGTATAATAATTCATGAAATATATAGCTTTATTTTTATCGTTGATTGTAATGACTGCATGTTCGAGTGATAAGTCGGTAGATGTGTCAGGAATCAATGTGGATTCAAAATTAGTTCGTTTTGATAGTCTTTATTATTCAATTCAATCTGAAAAAGATTTTGCTGAATTGAAGAAGGAATATCCTTTAATGTTTTCGTCGGAAGTTAGCGATTCTGTGTGGATAGCAAAGGCTAGAAGTGAGGAGGAGCAGGAAGTGTACAAAAGGGCACTAGCTATTTTTGGTGATTTCCATAAGCAGTATAATGAGATAATTGATGTATTCAAGCATGTTAAATATTATTATCCTGATTTTAAATCTCCCGATGTTTATACTATTCTTTCGGGGTTTGATTATAGATATCCGGTGCTTTATGCTGAAGATATAATGTTTGTTTCTTTAGATATGTATTTGGGAGTAGATTATGAGGAATACGGAATGTTTCCTAGGTATTTAGTTAGCAACATGGTACAAGAAAGAATTAAGGTAGATGTTGCAGGAGCTATTTCAAGAAGTCTAGCAGCTGTTGATGAGTTTGATAGAACATTTTTATCGCAGATGATTTATAACGGTAAAATATTGTACATGTCTCAGAAACTGATACCCGCATCAAGCGATGAGTTGTTGATGGGATACACAAAAAATCAACTAGATTGGTGTAAGAAAAACGAGAAAGATATTTGGGCATACATGATTAAGAATAAGCTTGTTTACAGTAAGGATGAAAATTTAAATAAGCGTTTTATAAGCGTTGCTCCGTTTTCTAAATTTTATTCTAAGTTAGATAGGCAATCACCGGGAAGAGTAGGTGTTTGGTTGGGTTGGCAGATTGTAAAATCATACATGGATAATAACGACGTGTCTTTACCCGAGTTAATGAGCAATGATAATGCATTAGAAATTCTTAGCAAATCGAAATATAAACCTAGTAAGTAGTTTACACAAAAAGATATGAGTTTACATAAGTCAAAAATAACTTTAGATATAGAGTTAGATGTCAACAAAGTTCCAGAGAAGATGTATTGGTCTGCACCCGATGGAGGTATAAATAAATCGGAAGCTAAGGCGTTTCTATTGTCGGTGTGGGACGAAGAATCTAAAGATACTTTACGCATAGATCTTTGGACAAAAGATATGAAGATAGATGATATGAAAAGATTTTTTCATCAAACACTTTTGTCTATGTCCGACTCTCTTGAAAAGGCAACAAATGAGGATAAAATGGCAGCAGATTTACGAGACTTTTGCGATCATTTTGCCGAGAAGTTATTGAAAGAATAATGCAAAAAAAACATCGCATTTGCGATGTTTTTTTGTCTATTGTCGTGGTAAGAAATTTTCTTGTAATTGATTATTGATTTCTTCAATATAATCAAGTATTTCTTCTTTTCCTTTTCTTGTTTCGGCTGATGAAATAAACATTTTTGGCATTTCATCCCAAACTTTAGCCATCTCGCTTTTATAGTGTATTATATTTTGAGATAGTTTGTGATTATTTAGTTTGTCAGATTTTGTGAAAATGATACTAAATGGAATTCCTTTCTCTCCAAGATATTGCATGAATTCCATATCGATTTTCTGAGGACTATGACGTACGTCGATAAGTACAAAAAGAGTTATCAGATTACGTCTATTCTCTATATAATCGCTAATTATTTTCCCAAATCCTTTTCTTAACGATTTAGAAACTTTAGCAAAACCATAACCTGGCAAATCAACCAAAAACCAATGTTTATTAATTAAAAAATGGTTTATTAATTGTGTCTTTCCTGGCTTGCCCGAAGTTTTAGCCAAGTTTTTGTTATTAGTCAACATGTTGATTAACGAAGATTTACCAACGTTAGATCTACCGATAAATGCGTATTCCAACCTATTTTCGTTTGGGCATTTTTTCCAATCGGTATTACTAATAACAAAAGTAGAAGTATCTATTTTCATAATGTTATTTTAGATTTTTTTTGATCCATTCTTCTAAAATAACATTGAACTCGTCTGGTCTTTCCATCATTGCGGCATGTCCACATTTGTCAATCCAATGTAATTCTGAATTAGGGAATAGTCTATGAAACTCTTCTGCAACGCTAGGAGGTGTAACTTTATCTTGTTTTCCCCAAATCAAACATACAGGTAGATTCATTTTTACTACATCTTCTGCCATGTTATGACGGATAGCACTTTTTGCAATTTTTAGAATTTTAATAACCTTCATTCTATTGTTTACAGTTTCATAAATGTCATCAACAAGTTCTTTTGTTGCCATTTTAGGATCGTAAAACACTTCTTCTGCTTTACGTTTCATGTATTCGTAATCTCCTCTTTTTGGATAAGATTCGCCCATTGCATTCTCGTAAAGTCCCGAGCTGCCTGTTAATACAAGACCTGCTACTTTTTCGGGATGAAGTTTGTTGTAAACCAGCGCAATATGTCCGCCAAGTGAATTTCCAACAAGAACTACTTTCTCTAATCCTAAATGAAGTATTAGTTTATGAACGTGTAATGTTAGATTTTTAACATTGGTTTTAAGAAGAGGTAAGTCGTAGATAGGTAAAACAGGAGCAATTACTCTATGTCCGTCATTTGAAAGTTTATCTATAACCTTATCAAAATTACTCAATCCACCCATAAGCCCGTGTAGTAGGATTATAGGACGTCCTTCTCCTTTATCTATAAAGTTAAAGTCTTCGTTTTTTACTTTTTTGAAAATCATTTGACTGTATTTAAACCAAACACAAAAGTAATGATAATGTAGCGAAAAGTGCAATTATTTTAAGGTAACATACTATTTATATGATGTCAGCATAGAAATGAGTGACAATCAACTTGTTGGTTTTGCTTTAAGTGTCTGTTTTTGAATTTGATGCCTTGTAATGAAGAATGAAAAAATCGTGTTTTTCTATTCAATATCAGAGAAAGAAGATGTGATACATAAATATACACCCAAATTGTTAATAACGAAGAGGTGTTATGGGAAGCGTAAATACTAGTAATTATTAGTTGTTTGGAGTTATGTGTATGTAAGTTATCAACATGGTGGTAAAAAGTGGTGAATTGTGTGTAAATGTGGGGTATATCTCTTATCTTTGTTTTTACAAAATTCATAAAATGGAAAACCTCTTCGGGACATACGAATGTAAAATTGACGCAAAAGGACGTTTGCTACTTCCTGCTCTGTTAAAGAAGCAGTTAGCTCCGTTTTTGGCTGATGGTTTTATATTGAAAAGGTCAATTTTTGAGGAGTGTTTGGAGCTGTATACCATGGAAGAATGGAAGACAGTAACCGATGAATTAAGAAAGAAAAGTAGATTCAAAAGAAAAAACATGACGTTTTTCCGTCGATTCACAGCGGGTGTTAAACCAATTGAGTTAGATGGTTCTGGAAGGATGCTTATAGCAAAGGATCTTGTGTCTTTTGCAGGAATTAAGAAAGAGATAGTTCTTACCGTTACAGTAGGAAATGTTATCGAGATATGGGATAAAGAGAAGTATGAAGAAGTAATTAATGATCCTGATATTGATTTTGGCGATTTAGCTGAAGAAGTAATGGGAGACTTAGATTAGTTCTTTGATGCATTAATTAGTAAATAAATCAAATAAAGATGGCAGAAGATTACCATGTACCTGTTTTATTCGACCAATGTATCGAAGGATTAGCTATTAAAGAAGATGGCATTTATGTTGATGTAACTTTTGGTGGCGGAGGTCATTCACGAGGGATTATTTCAAAGCTTGGCGAAGAAGGAAAATTATTTGCTTTTGATCAGGATAAGGATGCTATAGATAATGCTATTGACGATCCAAGATTCACATTAATCAATGTGAATTTTAAACATATAAAAAATTATTTACGCCTACATGGAGTAAAAAAAGTAGATGGGATTATTGCCGATTTAGGTGTTTCTTCTCATCAGTTTGATGTTGCCGAACGTGGCTTTTCTACACGTTTTGATGGAAGGCTAGATATGAGAATGAATCAGAATGCTCCTTTATCTGCCTACGAGGTGGTAAATGAGTACGATTTAGAAGATCTAACTAGGATTCTTCGCGATTATGGAGAATTAAAAAATGCTTGGAAAGTAGCTAATAAAATAGTCGATTCAAGAGAAGAAAATCCTATTGTAACTAATGAGGATTTAAAAAATATCACAAAAAATCTAGCTCCTAGAAATAGAGAAAACAGATTTTTTGCACAGTTGTTTCAGGCTATCAGGATAGAGGTTAATCAAGAGATGGATGTATTGAAGTCTTTTTTGGAAGCAACTAAGGAGGTGTTGAATCCTGGAGGAAGATTGGTGGTTATGTCTTATCACTCATTGGAAGATAGATTGGTAAAGCGCTATATAAAAACAGGCCTTTTTCACGGAGAACCAGAAAAGGATATTTATGGAAATGTAGATGTTCCTTTTAAAGCTGTTAACCGAAAAGTAATAACGCCAAGCGAAGAAGAAATAGCAAGAAATAGCAGGGCAAGAAGTGCTAAACTTAGAATAGCAACAAAGTTATAAATGGACAATAAGGATAAAAATATAGGAGGAATTGTTAAGGGAGATTTCCTTAATTCTAATTTTATTTTAGATAACATAAAGCCGATATTTCTTTTAGTGTCTATTGCTATGATTAGTATAATAAGCTCACATTCTATAGATAATAAGAGTTATAAAATAAGAAAGTTAGAGATAGAATTAAGAGAATTGAAATCGGAGTTTGTTTCGGTTCGTACAAATCTTATGAATGCTAGACTGGGATCTAACTTACAAGAAAAAGTAAAGAAGTTAGGGTTGGAGTCGTCAACAACTCCGCCACAAGTTATAAAAGTTGAAACAGAAGATTAGTTTTGGAAAAAGATAAGAATATAATATTAAACAGGTTGTATCTGGTAGTTGCAGGACTATTGGTAATATTTGTTCTTGTCCTAGGTCAGATATTTAAAATTCAGTTTGTAGAGGGAGAACATTACAGAAAGATAGTAAAAAATAGAACTATCAAGTTGCATACAATAAAAGCGAGGAGAGGAAATATTTACACTGAGGATGGAAGTTTATTGGCAACATCGGTAACTAAATATGATGTTTCTATTGATCCAACAGTTGCAAGCAACAAGGTTTTTAATGAGAATATTGATGCATTATCCGATTCGATATATAGAGTTTTTGGAGCTAGAACAAAGTATTATTATGCTGATAAGATTACATCGCTAAGAAAAAAAGGGAAAAGATATTTACGTCTTAAAAACAATCTTACATACGATGAATATAAGCGTTTAATAAGTTTTCCATTGTTGAATAGAGGAAGATTTAAAGGAGGCTTAATTGTAAGTGAACGTTTAGTGAGAGAACATCCATTAGGCAAAGTAGCTGAGCGTACTATTGGAGGAACTAAAGAAATAACTTCTGTAGGCTTGGAAGGTGCATACACAAGATATTTAGCAGGTATAGATGGAAGTGTTTTAAGTGTAAAATTACAAAAAGATGTATGGAAACCTTTATCTCCTAAAAATGAAATAGATCCTAAAGATGGGGCTGATATATATTCTACTATAGATGTACATATCCAGGATGTAGCCCATTTTGCATTATTACGACAGCTAGAAAAATTTGAAGCAGATCATGGTTCTGTTGTTGTAATGGAAGTGAAAACAGGAAAGGTAAAAGCTATTGTAAACTTAGGTAGAAACTCAAAAGGTAAGTATTACGAAAGACTTAATTACGCTATTTCAGAATCTGTTGAGCCAGGATCAACATTCAAATTGCCAGTGTTGGTAGCAGCATTGGAAGATGGTGTTGTTGATACTAGTCAAGTGGTAGATACAGGTAACGGAAAATTTAAGGTCTATAATTATACAATTAGAGATTCTCATAGCGGAGGTTTCGGTAAGTTATCGTTAGCAGGGGTGTTTACACATTCATCTAACATAGGTATGGCAAAAGTGATTTTAGATAACTACTCAAGCGATCCTTCCAAACTATTGAAGAGACTTTATTCAATGGGGATAGATCAGAAAGTAGGAGTGAGCATATTAGGAGAAAAAGCACCATATATTCCACAACCAGGGACTAAAGGTTGGTCTGGTTTGAGTTTGCCATGGTTGGCTTATGGTTATGGAGTACATCTTACTTCTCTACAGTTATTGACTTTTTATAATGCAATAGCGAACGATGGAGTACAGATGAAACCTTATTTCGTTTCAAAAATTAAAGATGAAGATCAGAGAATAAAAACTGTAAGTCCTGTGGTGTTGAATCCACGTATATGTTCTAAGAAAAATGTAAAAATAGCTCAAGCATTATTAGAAGATGTAGTTGATCATGGAACAGCGACTAGGCTAAAAATGAAAGGATTGAAAATTGCTGGAAAAACAGGTACAACACAAGTTGATTATTGGAAAAAAGGAGGAGTTCAGTATAGAGCATCTTTTGTAGGATATTTCCCTGCGGAAAATCCTAAATATTCAATGATGGTAGTTGTAAACAAACCAAATAAGCGTAAAGGTTATTATGGAGCACAAGTTGCTGCACCTGTTTTCAAAGAAATTGCAGTTAAGATATATCACGAAGGACCTGAAGTACAGGAATCAAAACCTATGCTTGCCGATTCAGAGCTGTTAAAGGAAATAAACGATACAAAGAAAGTATCGGTAGAAAGAAAAAACATAATGCCTAATGTGAAAGGAATACCTGCAAAAGATGCATTGTATTTGTTAGAAAACATGGGGCTAAAAGTTTCTATGTCGGGAACAGGAATGGTAAGACGACAGTCTATTCCACCGGGTAGAAGAGTGAAGAAGAATAATAGAGTTAATCTAGTATTGATGTAATGAAGAAGATATTGAAAGACATATTAAAAAATATAGAAATTCTAAATCTAGTAGGGAGTGATTCTGTTGAGGTTTCTTCTATAGAATTTGATTCTAGAAAAGTAACTAATGGTAGCATTTTTGTTGCTATAAATGGAGTTGCATTAGATGGACATAAATATATATCTAAAGCAATTGAGCTTGGTGCAAGTGTTGTAGTTTACGAAGAGGATAATGTTGACACAAGTGCACAAGGTGTAACTTTTATAAAAGTTAGCGATACAAAAGAAGTACTTGGGTTGATGGCTTCTAATTTTTACGGAAATCCATCATCGAAATTAAAATTAGTAGGAGTAACTGGGACTAATGGTAAAACTACAATTGCAACACTTTTATATAGATTGTTTGGCTTATTAGGTTACAACGCTGGATTGTTCTCTACAATTAAGATTTTAGCAGGAGAAGAAGAAATTGTTTCTACAAACACAACTCCAGATCCGGTAACTCTAAACAAGTATCTAAATCAGATGTTAGAGTCGGGAGTAACTCATTGTTTTATGGAGGTTAGTTCTCATGGAATAGCTCAACGTCGCATTGCAGGGTTAGAGTTTGTAGGAGGAGCATTTACAAATATTACACGTGATCATTTAGATTATCATAAAACGTTCAAGGAGTATTTGCATGTAAAGAAGAGATTTTTTGATGATTTACCAAAGTCAGCATTTGCATTAACTAATTCCGATGATAAAAACGGGATGGTAATGTTGCAAAATACTAAAGCAAAAAAACTGACTTATTCAATGAAATCGGTTAGTGATTATAAGGTAAAACTTGTAGAAAGTCACCTAAATGGGATGTTGCTTAGCATCGATAACAAAGAAGTTTGGACAAAGCTAATAGGTAAATTCAATGCGTATAATTTACTTGCTATTTATGCTATTGCTGTAGAGTTAGGAGAAGATTCAGAAGAGGTACTTACTGCAATTAGTCAGTTAGATAATGTTACTGGAAGGTTCGATCATTTTTCGTCAGATACAGGAGTTATCACAGTGGTAGATTATGCACATACTCCAGATGCATTGAAAAATGTGCTAGAAACAATTAACGATATACGTACAGGAAACGAAAAGTTGATTACAGTTGTAGGATGTGGTGGAGATAGAGATAAAGGAAAACGTCCTGAGATGGCAAAGATTTCTTGTGAATTGTCTGATAAGGTGGTTTTAACATCCGATAATCCTCGTACAGAAAAGCCTGAAGATATTATTGCAGATATGGAAGCAGGTGTGCCAGGAGAGTATTACAACAAAACAGTTTCTATTACTGATAGAGAGCAAGGAATTAAGTCTGCGTGTCAGGAAGCAAATCCGGGAGATATAATTCTGATAGCAGGAAAGGGACACGAAACATATCAAGAGGTAATGGGTGTAAAACACGATTTTGATGATTCGGAAAAAGCTAAAACAATATTAACGTTACTAAAGAAATAAGATGCTATACTATTTATTTAATTATCTAGATGGAATATTTGGATTGCCAGGAGCGGGGATGGTGAATTCCATTTCTTTCCGTGCAGCAATGGCTATCATCTTTTCTTTGGGTATAACTATGATTTTCGGTAAAAGAATAATCAGATATATAAATGACAAACAGGTAGGAGAAATAGTTAGAGATTTAGGACTAGATGGTCAGACTCAAAAAGCTGGAACGCCTACAATGGGAGGGGTGATTATTATTTTATCAACTGTAGTACCTGTATTGTTGTTCGCTAAACTCGAAAATATATATGTAATTCTTCTATTGATTACAACATTATGGTTGGGTGTTATAGGATTTACTGATGACTATATCAAAGTATTTAAAAGGAATAAAGATGGTTTAAAAGGTAAATTCAAGATAGTAGGTCAGGTAGGATTAGGAATAATTGTTGGTGGCATGTTGTATTTCAACGATGGTGTTACAATTAAAGAAAAAATACATTATTCACCTGAACAAATTGCCGAGTATCAAGCTCAAGGTATTGTACCTCCTGTTTTTGCAGAGGAGCATAGATCATTGAAAACAACAATACCTTTTGTGAAGGGGAATGAGTTCGATTACAATAGTTTACTTTCTTGGGCAGGAGATGGTGCTGAAAAATATGGTTGGTTATTATTTATACCTATAATCATTTTCATTATTACAGCAGTTTCGAACGGTGCTAATTTAACAGATGGTATTGATGGATTGGCAGCAGGATCATCGGCAATAATGGGAGTTTCTCTTGCAATTTTAGCATGGGTGTCGGGTAACATAATCTTTGCCGATTATCTCAACATTATGTACATACCAAATTCAGGAGAAATAACAATTTTCATTAGTGCATTTATTGGAGCATTGGTAGGATTCTTGTGGTATAATGCATATCCAGCGCAGGTATTTATGGGTGACACAGGTAGTCTTACAATTGGAGGGATTATTGCAGTAATAGCGATAGTTATTCGTAAAGAAATGCTGATACCAATTATTAGTGGAATATTCTTAGTAGAGAATTTATCGGTAGTAATGCAGGTATCATATTTCAAATACACAAAAAAGAAATTTGGAGAAGGTAAGAGAATATTCTTGATGGCTCCATTGCATCACCATTTTCAGAAAAAGAATTATCACGAAAGTAAAATTGTAATAAGATTTTGGATTGTAGGAATAATTCTTTCGGTATTAGCATTGATGACGCTGAAGATGAGGTAGATATAGTTGAAGTAACAAAGAAAAATACAAAAATGAATAAGAAAATTTCCATACTAGGAGCAGGCGAAAGCGGAGTTGGTGCAGCTATTTTGGCACAAAAACTCGGTTACGATGTTTTGGTGTCCGATATGGGAGTTATCAAGGATAAGTATTTAGAGGAGTTAAAAGAAAACAATATCAATTTTGAACAAGGTGGTCATAGCGAAGAGATTATTCTAGCTAGCGATATTGTTATTAAGAGTCCTGGAATACCAGAAACAGCACCTTTAATTGTTTCGCTACACAACAAGGGAGTTGAGGTGATTTCTGAAATAGAGTTTGCATCGCGATATACCGATGCAAATATTATCGCCATTACTGGTGCAAACGGTAAAACAACAACAGCAATGTTGACTTATGCAATTTTCAAAGATGCCGATTATAACGTTGGTTTGGCTGGAAATATAGGTAAGAGTTTTGCTAGACAAGTAGCAAGAGAAAATTACGATTACTACGTGTTGGAATTGAGTAGTTTCCAATTAGATGGAATTACAACATTCAGACCTCATGTAGCAATATTGTTAAATATAACACCTGATCATTTAGACAGGTATGATTACAAGTTTGAGAATTATCGCGATTCAAAATTAAGAATAGCAATGAATCAAACAGAAGAAGATTACCTGATTTACGATGCAAATGATGAGGGTAATTTATCAGGGATAGAAAACAACCCTGTAAAATCGATTAAAGTTCCTTACGGTGAGAATATCGCTAAACTAGGAAAAAAAATATACGGAGAATTGAACGAAAAGATTTTTGAGATGAGATTAGAAAACGAAACATCAACAATGACTATTCAGGATTTAGCATTACAAGGCAATCATAATGTTAGAAATTCCTTAGCAGGAGCAATGGCTGCAAAATTGCTAGGAGTACATAACAAGAGTATAAGACGTGCTTTGTCTGATTTTGAAGCAGTAGAACACAGGCTAGAGAATGTAGCTAGTTTCGAGGGAATCAATTTTATAAATGATTCTAAGGCTACAAATGTTAATGCAACATATCATGCTTTGAATTCAATGAAAAAAACTACTGTTTGGATAGTTGGAGGTGTAGATAAAGGAAACGATTATTCTGATTTACTTCAGTTTGTAAGAACTAAGGTTAGAGCCATAGTTTGTTTAGGAGTAAATAACAAAAAGATACTTAGCGTATTTGAGAATGAAGTTGATGTTATCACAGAAACTGATTCTATGCACCAGGCAGTTAATACAGCCTATGCATTAGCTAAAAGCGGTGATAATGTTTTGTTATCTCCAGCTTGTGCAAGTTTCGATTTGTTCGAGAGTTATGAAGATAGAGGAAATCAGTTTAAAAAAGAGGTAAATAATTTATCTAAATAGAAGATTAAGCGTTAAGGTATGTTGAAAAAGTAAGCTTAAGGAGTAAATAAAGCATGAAAGAATTTTTACGAAATTTAAAAGGAGACAAGGTAATTTGGGGTATTGTTACACTTATGGCAATAGCTTCACTTGTTATCGTTTACAGTGCAGTCAGCAATCTTGCTTGGCGATCTGGAGACGGTGGACATGTTTTTTCTTTGATTTTCAAGCATGCAATATTCTTAGGTTTAGGTTTGGGAAGTATGTACTTAGCCTATAGAATTCCATATAAAACTTTTTCGCCATGGTCGACATTATTGCTTCCTTTTGCTATCGGAGCTTTGATTTTTACTCTTGTTCAAGGTAAAACGATAGACGGGGCAAATGCAAGTAGATGGATACAACTTCCTTACATAGGTGTAGGTATTCAAACATCAACAATCGCTGCAATTGTACTTTTTATCTACGTTGCAAGATATCTTGCTAGGATTCAAGGCAAAACGGTTAAGTTTAAAGATGCTATACTTCCATTATGGTTACCTGTAATGCTAGTTGCAGGATTAATTTTACCAGCCAATTTTTCTACTGCGGCACTGTTAGTGTTAAATGTTGGTATCATTTTGTGGATAGGAAGATATCCTTTCAAACAATTGTTTACTATGTTTTTGGTTGCGGTAGCTGGTCTTGTTCTATTTGTAACAGTTGCTGTTTCTTTCCCCGATGCAATGCCAAACCGTGTGCATACCTGGGCTAAACGTGTAGGATACGAATTAAACAAGGAGGATGGTTTAAAGAAATTGCCAAAAGACCCAAAAGAACAGTATCAAGTAGAGTCTGCAAAAATTGCTGTTGCAATAGGTGGTATTTTCGGAAAAGGACCAGGTAAGAGTATTCAGAAAAACCACTTGCCACAATCATCGTCAGATTTTATTTTCGCCATAATTATAGAAGAATTTGGTTTTGTAGGAGCATTCGGATTAGTAATACTTTATATAACATTCCTCATAAGGGTAGTGATAATATCGGGTAAAGCACCGACGCTATTTGGAACTTTGCTTGTATTGGCTTTGGGAATTCCCATTACTTTTCAAGCATTAGTAAATATGGCGGTTGCGGTTGGATTATTCCCAGTTACAGGGCAGCCATTACCGTTTATAAGTAGTGGAGGTACGTCCATTGCTATGATAGGTTTTTCTATAGGGATGATTTTGAGTGTGAGTAGAGAAACGCAAGAGTTAGAAGAAAGAGAAGCTTTAGGGCTGAATGAAATAGAAGAAGAGGAAGAAGATAGTAATGAATTAATTGATGCAGAGCTTGAAGAAGTCATATAACATAATGCTGAGTGGTGGTGGAACTGGAGGACATATCTATCCAGCTGTTTCTATTGCTAACGAATTAAAATTGAGATATCCTGAATCTAAATTTTTATTTGTTGGTTCAAAGGACAGAATGGAGATGGAAAAAGTTCCTCAAGCGGGCTATGAGATAGAAGGTCTTTGGATTTCGGGAATTCAGCGTAAATTGACTTTAGACAATTTATCTTTTCCTTTTAAATTGGTTTCTAGTTTGGTTAAATCTTGGAAATTGATTCGTGGATTTAAGCCAGATGTGGTTATAGGGACAGGGGGATTCGCAAGCGGACCATTACTTTATGTTGCATCAAAGAAGGGAATTCCAACTCTTATACAAGAGCAGAATTCTTACCCAGGAATAACTAATAAGTTATTGTCGAAGTCGGTAAATAAAATATGTACTGCTTTCGAAGGATTGGAAAGATTTTTCCCTAAAGAAAAGATTGTTTTAACAGGAAATCCAATTCGTCAGGATTTAACTAAAAACAATATAAGCAAACAAGAAGCTGTAAAGCATTTTGGACTTAACGCTGACAAGAAAACCATTTTGGTACTTGGTGGAAGTTTAGGAGCTAGAGCTATAAATGTTCAAGTTGCGAAGATATTAGATTGGGTTAAGGAAAACGATTATCAACTTATCTGGCAAACAGGTAAATTGTATATAGATGATTATAAGCATCTGCAAGACGAGATGAATTACGATGGTATCAAAATTCAGGCTTTTTTGAATGAAATGGATATGGCTTATGCTTCAGCAGATGTTATTATAACAAGGTCGGGAGCTGGTACAATTTCCGAATTATGTGTTGTTGGAAAACCAGTAATATTTGTGCCATCACCAAATGTGGCAGAAGATCATCAAACTTTCAACGCCAAAGCTCTTTCAAGCAAAGATGCAGCGTTGTTGATACCAGAAAAAGACATGGAAAAAGAATTGATTCCGAGTTTGGAAAAGATTCTTAAAGATGATGAATTAATAGAAAGTTTGTCAAGAAATATAAAGGAATTGGCTTTGCCAAATGCGTCAAAAGACATTGTAGATCAAATAGAATTATTATTAAAATAAATGGAGTTAAACAAAATACATAAAGTTTATTTTGTAGGTATCGGAGGTATCGGCATGAGTGCGCTTGCAAGATTTTTTGTAGCAAAAGGCGTACAAGTTTCTGGGTACGATAGAACTCCGGGATTGGTAACTGATACTCTTGCTAGTTTGGGAGTTGAAATTACTTTTGACGATAGTGAATCATCAATTCCTAGTGATGTAATTGAAGATAAAGAAACTCTAGTTGTATATACACCTGCAATTCCAACAGAGAATAAGATTCTAAATTATTTTAAGAATAATTCTTATAAAATGATGAAGAGGTCGGAGGTTTTAGGAGTTATTTCTCGTCATACATTTTGTATGGCTGTTGCAGGTACTCATGGTAAAACTACCACATCAGCATTGTTAGGTCATATTATGGCAGAATGCAATACAGGAGCAAATTCTTTTATAGGAGGAATAATTTCGGGATACGATTCTAATCTTATCCTAGGAGATAAAGATATAATGGTGGTAGAGGCTGATGAGTTTGATAGAAGCTTTTTGCATTTGTCGCCAAACATAGCTTGTGTTACATCAACCGATGCTGATCATCTAGATATTTATGGCGATGCAAATTCGTTGAAAAATACATTTGTAGAATTTGCAAATTTACTTCCAGAAGATGGAAAGTTAATATGTAAAAAAGGTTTGGATTTTGATGGGGCAATTACCTATTCTATTGAGGGAGAGAGTGATTATGTAGCACGAAATATAAAAGTAGAAAAAGGTAGATTTATTTTTGATATTTTAAACGAAAAAGGTGAAATTACAGTAGGAATTATAAGTAATTTGCCGGGCAAATATAATGTAGAAAATACATTAGCAGCTTTTGCAATGGCCGAGCAGTATGGATTGATTTCTAGTGATATAGCTAAAGCAATAGAAAGTTTTAAAGGTGTTTATCGAAGATTTAATTCTTTTCAATTTGAAGAAAAAATTATTGTTGACGACTATGCACATCATCCTTCTGAGATAGAAGCTAGTTTGGATGCTGCAAGAGAATTGTATTCAGGTAAGAAACTTGCTGTTATTTTTCAACCTCATTTGTACACACGTACAAGAGATTTTGAAAATGAATTTGCTAAGGTTTTATCAAAATTCGATGAGGTTAATTTACTAGATATTTATCCTGCTAGAGAATTGCCAATTTCGGGAGTTACTAGTGAGGCTTTGTTAAGTAAGATAGAAAATGACAATAAACAATTAATATCTAAAGAGGATATAAGATCGGTTATTGAGTCTAGCAAATGTGAAGTTGTAATGATGTTGGGAGCTGGAGATATAAGTGTAGAAATAGAAAAATTGAAAAAGTAGTGATGAAAAAATGGTTTACATATGCGTTGTATATAATCTCATTTGTTGCGGTAGGAGCACTTATGAGTTTTGCAGGTGTACGCCATAATAATAAATCAATTACTGGATTGAATATTTCTATTGTTGACTCTGATACTTTGAAGTTTATAAACCAAGATGATATTGCAAAACTAGTAAGGAAGTCTTATGATAGTTTGGAATATAGAAGTAAGAAATCTGTTGATATTGCCTTATTAGAAAAGAAAATAGAAAAATTAAGTTCAGTAGAGAATGCTGAGGTTTATGTAGATATAGATAATAAGTTGTCGATATCAGTAGATCAGAGAAATCCTGTTGCTAGAATAATGTCATCAGATTTCAACTGTTATATTGATGAAAATGGAAAGATAATGCCATTATCAAATCAATATACAGCCAATGTTATTTTGATTTATGGAGCGGTTTCTAAAAATAATTTAAAAGAGATATATTCTCTTGTTAATTATATTAGAAATGATAAAATATTGAATAACTTGTTAGTGAGTATGAATGTTGATAAAAACAATGAATACTCTTTCAGAACTAAAAAAGGGAACCAAATTATAGAGTTTGGGAAAGCTGAAAACGTAGAAGAGAAATTTGATAAGTTATTGATTTACTATCGCAAAACAGTTGCAGATTTTGGGTGGGAGCGATACAAGAAAATTAATTTGAAATTTACGAACCAAGTAGTTTGTACAAAAAGATAAATTATGAAGAACTCTAATATAGCTGTAGGTTTAGATATTGGAACAACTAAGATTGTTGCAATAGTAGGTCGTAGAAATGATAGAGGTAAGGTAGAGGTGCTTGGTTTAGGAAAAACCAAGAGTTTAGGAGTTCACCGTGGTGTGGTAAATAATATTACCAAAACTATGGAGTCTATTCAAACCGCTATTAGCGAGGCTGAAGCAACATCTGGCGAGAAGATAACAAGAGTGGTTGTTGGAATTGCAGGTCAGCATATTCGTAGTTTACAGCATACTGATTATATAGATAGAGATAATTTTGAAGATGTTATAGAGGAAGAGGATATCGACGAACTAATTAATCAGGTTAAGAAGTTGGTGATGCTTCCTGGAGAGGAGATAATTCACGTTTTGCCTCAAGAGTTTAAAATTGATGGACAAAGCGAGATTAAGGAGCCAGTGGGAATGTCAGGTCGTAGGATAGAATCTAATTTCCATGTAGTTGTTGGTAATGTTGCTTCTATCAGAAATATAGGTCGTTGTGTTGTAAATAGTGGTTTAGAGTTAGACGATATTACTCTTGAACCAATTGCATCAGCAAACTCGGTGTTAAGTGAAGAGGAAAAAGAAGCGGGAGTAGCACTTATTGACATAGGTGGAGGTACTACCGATCTTGCAATTTTCAAAGATGGAATAATTCGTCATTCAGCGGTAATTCCATTTGGAGGAAATGTAATTACAGAAGATATTAAAGAAGGTTGTTCTATTATAGAGAAACAAGCAGAGCTTTTGAAAGTGAAGTTTGGTTCGGCTTGGCCAGGAGAGAATAGTGAGAATGAAATTGTTTCAATTCCAGGATTACGAGGTAGAGAGCCAAAAGAGGTGACAATGAAAAATCTTTCAAAGATTATTCATGCAAGAGTTGTTGAAATTATAGAGCATGTATATCTAGAGATTAAGAATTACGGACACCAAGAGCCAAAGAAAAAATTAATAGCAGGAATCGTTCTTACTGGTGGTGGAGCAGAGTTGAAGCATATCAGACAAATGGTAGAATATATCACTGGCATGGATTGTAGAATAGGTTATCCTAATGAGCATCTTGCAAGTGGATCGGATAAACGTTTGGCTTCACCAATTTTCGCAACAGCTGTAGGTTTACTTATTACTGGTTTAGATAAGTTAGAGGCAAGGAAGAGACAAGAGGCTGAGGAACTTGAGGAGGTAATAGAACCAGAAGTAGAACCAAAACCACCTGTAGTAGATAAGGTAGAGAAACCTAAAGAGACAGAACAGGTTGATGAGGAGGTAAAAGAAAAGCCTCCTGTTGAAGATGAAAAGAAAAGACGAAAGCCATCAAGGAAAGTAAAAACTAGCTTTTTTGATTCTTTCATGACAAGATTAAGAACGTTTTTAGAGAATGAATAGAATTTTTACAGTAAAAGAGATATTAAACCCCAAAAAAATATAATTATGAATCAAGACAACATTTCTTTCGATCTACCTAAAAATAGATCCAACGTAATTAAGGTAATCGGTGTTGGAGGCGGAGGTAGTAATGCTGTTAATTACATGTATACTCAAGGTTTCAAAGGAGTAGATTTTGTAGTGTGTAATACAGATGAACAAGCATTAGCTAGTAGCCCAGTTCCAAATAAAATTCAGTTAGGAGTTAATCTTACTGAGGGATTAGGAGCAGGAGCAAGTCCTGAAGTAGGAGGCGAAGCTGCTATGGAAAGTTTGGAAGATCTTAAATCAATGCTATCAACAAACACCAAAATGCTTTTCCTTACTGCCGGAATGGGAGGAGGAACAGGTACAGGTGCGGCTCCAGTAATTGCTAAGCTTGCCTCAGAAATGGGAATCCTTACTGTTGGAATTGTTACTATGCCTTTTAAGTTCGAAGGAACAATGAGACATAAACAAGCACAAGCAGGTGTTGATGAGCTTAAGAAGTATGTTGATTCAATGATTATAATCAATAACAATAAACTTAGAGAAGAATTTGGGGATTTAAGATTGAAAGAAGGATTCGCAAAAGCAGATGAAGTATTAGCAACTGCTGCAAGAGGAATTTCAGAAGTTATTACAAATCACTCTGGTATTAATATTGATTTACGTGATGCTAAAACAGTATTACAAAAAAGTGGTACAGCAATTATGGGGTCTGCTGTGGCATCTGGAGAGAATAGAGCAGAAGTTGCTATTTCTAAGGCATTAGATTCTCCATTGTTAAACGATAATACTATAAGGGGTGCTAAGCAAGTTCTTTTATTGATAATTTCTGGTAAGGAGGAAATTACTCTTGATGAAATGGGAATAATAAACGAATATATTCAGTCTCAGTCTGGAGGGAATACTAACATCATTATGGGTGTTGGAGAGGATGAAGGAATAGGAGACGGTATAAAAGTTACTGTTATTGCAACTGGTTTTTCTAGAAATCAACAAGATGTGATGATAGATAAAGCGCCTAAAAAGACAATACATCAATTGCAAAGCACAGATGAGAATGTTGAAAAGGAAAATGTAGAACAGCCTAAATCAGTTATAAGAGAAGAACCTAAAGAGGTTAAAACAGAAAATACAGAAAGGATAGTTCACAAATTAGAGGAGGAAGTTGAAGATGATGTTGAAGTCAAAATAGAGCAATCTTTACCTAAGGAAGATGTTAGTACTGTTCCGCAACCAAGTGTTTCTGAAGATGAAGGAATAATGGATATCTCTGATGATGATATAGTTATTCAAGAGGCTCAGACTACAATAGAATTTGATTTTGATTCTGTTAATAACAATATTTCAGAGGAAGAAGTTCCTGAAAAGAAATTTTTTGATTTAGGATCGCACGATGAAATAGAGGAAGAGGTAGCTGATGAAGTTCAAGAAAGAGTTATCAATCCTACTAGCACTGTATCTAATGTAGAACCTGCAATAGAAAGAAGAGTAGAATCTGTTGAGCCACAAAGATTTTCAGATGGTTCAGTAAAATATAATTTAGCAGATTTTGAGGAGCTTGAATCTAAAATAGAGTCTGCTACAGCTATTCACGAAGAAGAAAAAGTAGAGGAGGAGGAAGAGCCAGAAATGCAAATTCACATTGTGGAGAAGCCTAAATTGGAAGTGGTTGAAGAAGTTGAAAAGCAACAAGTAAGTGAGCCATTTTCAACAGAAGTTCCTGTAGATCCAACTGAAATTCCTCTTTCTAGAAAAGAAAAGATAGGAAAAGAAAGACGCGAAAGATTAAAAAGGTTTAATCATAATTTCAAGTCTAGAACAATGAATCCTTCATCAGTAGACGACTTAGAGAGACAACCAGCATATCTTAGAGCAGGAGTAGATTTGTCGCAACCAAATCAAAGAAATAGTGCTTCAAGATATTCAATTGGAAGTGATGGAGAGGATGTAGTATTAAGAAGAAATAATTCGTTTTTACACGATAATGTAGATTAGATATGAGTTTGCAAAAAACAATAATGGCTGAGATGAAAACAGCCATGAAAGCAAAAGATAAAGTTGCTCTAGAAGCATTAAGAGCAATAAAAGCAGCTATGTTAGTTGCTCAAACAGAGAGTGGAGCTAAAGAAGAATTAAGCGAAGCTGATGAAATAAAACTTCTTCAGCGTTTGGTTAAACAGCGTAAAGATTCAGCAAGGCTTTATAAAGAACAAAACAGAGAGGATTTAGCTGAGCCAGAATTGGCACAAGTAGCAATAATTGAAAAATTCTTACCTGCTCAATTATCTGAAGATGAGATTAGAGTAGTTGTAAAAGAGGTGGTTTCAAAAGTTGGTGCAACTTCTCCTAAAGATATGGGAAAAGTAATGGGAGCTGCTAATAAAGAGCTTGCAGGTAAAGCAGATGGTAGAACTATTTCTACTGTAGTTAAGGAGATTCTTTCTTCACTTTAAGAGATTCTCTTACGTACATAAAATAGAAAATCCCCGAGAAATCGGGGATTTTTTATGCTCTAGTTTTACGGTTTTTAGTCTTCTAAAGAAGCTAAATAATGCTCAGCATCAATTGCAGCCATAGCACCAGATCCTGCAGCAGTAATTCCTTGACGGTATTTGCTGTCCTGTACATCACCTGCAGCAAAAACTCCAGGAATATTAGTTCCTTGGTCTTTAGCATTAGTGATAATAAATCCAGTTTCATCCATATCAACCTGACCTTTTACGAAATCAGAGTTTGGTTTATGACCGATAGCAATAAATACACCATCTAGTTTTATTTCTTCTTTTGATCCGTCTTTCTTAACAAGTCTGATTGCTTCAACTCCGTTTTCTCCTAAGAATTCTTCAATCTGAGAGTTCCATTTTACCTCGATGTTTGGAGTATTCAATACTCTTTGTTGCATAACTTTAGAAGCACGTAATTCATCACGACGAACAACCAAAGTTACTTTGTTACAAAGTTTAGCAAGGTAAGTAGCTTCTTCGGCAGCAGTGTCACCACCTCCAACAACAGCAACATCTTTGCCTTTGTAGAAGAATCCATCACAAGTTGCACAAGCAGAAATTCCGTATCCTCTTAAACGAGTTTCAGATTCTAAACCTAAATATTTAGCAGATGCTCCTGTAGAAATAATAACAGTTTCTGCCTCAATAATTTTCCCTCCGTCAACTTCTATTTTGTGGATACCTCCTTTTTCAGTTGCAAGTTCAGCACTTTTAACTATTCCGAAACGTATATCTGTACCAAAACGTTCTGCTTGTTTTTTGATGTCTTCCATCATTGCAGGACCATCTATGCCTTCAGGATAACCAGGGAAATTCTCTACTTCAGTAGTAGTTGTTAACTGTCCTCCCATCTCCATTCCTGTGTATAAAACTGGCTTTAAATCAGCTCTTGAAGCATATATACCCGCAGTATATCCAGCAGGTCCAGAACCAATAATAAGTACTTTTACTCTTTCTATGTTAGCTTCTGTATTTTCAGAATTTGAAGCCTCGTTTGTAGAAACTCCTCCAAAATTAAATTGACTCATATCTTTATGTTTTCTAATTGTCTATTAGTTTTTTAATGCGAACAAAAGTACAACTTTTACTATTTATAAATATGTTATAAATGTTACTTTTGTGTGTAACAATGTAAAAGGTGTATTTTATCAGTGAAACCTATAGATATGAGGTGTTTATAGTGTGAAATTGTCGGTTAGAATTCAAACCTGAGGCCTATTCCTACGTTCTGCCTAATCTGTAGTCGGGGTTCTTTTTCTCCTGTGGTACTGCCTTCAACATCAAACAAGATATCCTTCTCAAATTTTGCTTGAAATCCGAAAGAAGCGGTGATGTGTTTCCCTATAGGTAGTAGTACATCTAATTGCCAATCTAAATAGTCAACGTTACCGAAATCTCTAAAATAATCGGTATAAAGAGACAATTTATTCACAACTGAAAATTGATTGTAAAAGAAGTATTTCCAAAAAACATCTACCCAAGGACCGATTTTATGATAGAGTTTTTGTTTGTTTTTATTGATGTCGCCTTTTAATGCAAGGGAATCATTTAAGATTATAGTTGTGTTTTCGGTAAAAGGGGAGATATAAACATAGAAGTTTTCGTCTCTTACATATTTAGTACCAATACCAACAAATATCTTTGCAGGAGACATAAAAGCAGACTTCAATTCATCATCGTCTTTGGTGTCATCAGAGTGGTAATCCCATCCTTTTGCCAACTGAGTGTTAAACCTAAATTGAGCTGAATAATACCATTTGTCTATTATTGAATAAGAAAGGTTTGAGTTGAATTCAAGGAGGTCATTAGTTTTTCGAAGTCCTTTATTTTCTTGAATATTCATCCCCAAATCAGTTCTTAATGAGTTATCCCAGTTAAGATTTTCTTTATTGTAAATAGCTCTCCAATCCAACTTAAAACGTCCACTGATCATATTGTCTCCTCCAGCATTCCAATCTTTGTATGCATTTTCGCTAAAAAGAAACTGTATTATGGTATTAGATTTCCAATAACTAGTATCGCGTTTTATGGGTACTATATTTACGTTTGGATATTTTGTTAAAAAACTTGTGACACTAGTATCTACAACTATCTGTCCTTTGGCGACAAAGGATGAAAGTAGTAAAAAAAAAAGTAGAATTTTATATTTCATTTAGATACTAGTTGTATGAAATTTTAGTGTGACAAAGGTATTAAATTTGTAAACTAGATAAAATATCGATTAGTTTTTCTTTTATTTTATTTGGAGAGATTCCAATATCGTCATGTAGCTCGTCTGGTTTTCCATGATCTACAAATTTGTCGGATATACCTAGTATAGTTATATCGTTATTTCTTTCGTTCTTATTTGCCCATTCTAAGATTGCACTTCCAAAACCTCCTTTTATTACTCCATCTTCTACAGTTACAATGTGTTTATAATTATTAAAAACTGTATTAAGAAGATCTTCATCTAGAGGTTTTACAAAAATCATGTTGTAATGTCCTATTCTTGATTGCGATTCTTTATCAAGATTATTTATTGCTTCAGAAACAAAATTACCGGGATGGCCAATTGAAAGAACGGCAACATCACTCCCTTCTTTTATTATTTCTCCTTTTCCAATTTCTATTTCAGAGATTTTGTTTCTCCAATTTTCTAAAACACCATTACCTCTAGGATATCTTATGGTAAATGGCTTGTTAGAGTTAATAGCTGTGAACATTAAATTGCGAAGGTTGTGTTCATTCATAGGTGCCGTTACTACCATGTTTGGAATTGTTCGCAACCATGCAATGTCCATAACTCCGTGATGTGTCGCACCATCTTCGCCAACTATACCTCCTCTGTCTATGCAAAATGTAACAGGTAGATTCTGAGTAGCTACATCGTGTACAACCTGGTCGTAGGCTCTTTGCAAGAAAGTAGAATAAATTGCCACAACAGGTTTTAACCCTTGAGTAGCTAGTCCAGCAGCAAGTGTAACTGAATGTTGTTCGGCAATACCTACATCAAAAGCTCTTTCAGGATATTTATCCATCATAGGTTTTAGAGAGCTACCCGTAGGCATAGCAGGTGTAATTCCAACAATTTTTTTATCCTTATCAGCTAATTCTACAATGGTTTCTCCAAAAACATCTTGATATTTAATCAATGAATTTGTCTTTTTTGGAGATTCGCCTGTTTCTATATCGAATTTACCAGGTGCGTGAAATCTCACTTGATTTTCTTCGGCTACTTTATATCCTTTTCCTTTTTTAGTTACTACGTGTAGTAGTTTCGGACCATCGTATTTAGTTACTTCAGATAATGCTGATAGTAATTCTTTTATGTTGTGCCCATCTACAGGTCCGAAATACTTTAAATTGAAATTCTCGAATATGTTGTTAGATTGTTTATTCTCTTTTTTTAAGGATGTTAAGTGTTCTTTTAAAGCTCCTACATTTGGATCGATGGCCATGGCATTATCATTGAGGATGATTAGAGTGTTGGTATTAGATACTCCTAAATGATTAAGTCCTTCGAATGCCATACCTGATGCAATACTTGCATCGCCTATAACAGCAATGTGGTTTCTCTTTTCTTTTTTAATTTGAGAAGCTATTGCCATACCTAAAATAGCAGAAATAGAAGTAGAGGAATGTCCAGTGCCGAAGTTGTCATATTCGCTTTCTGATATTCTAGGGAATCCACTTATTCCTCCTTTTTGCCTATTTGTGTTGAAAACATCTTTTCTACCAGTTATTATTTTATGAATGTAAGCTTGATGACCTACATCCCAAACTAATTTGTCGTTTGGTGTGTCGAAAAAATAATGGATTGCCAAGGTTAGCTCAACTACTCCTAAACTTGCTCCTAAATGTCCTTCTTTGGTAGAAACTACTTCAATTACAAATTCTCGTAACTCTTTAGCCAAGATTTCTAGCTCGGCAATTGAGAGTTTTTTTAAATCTTTAGGAGAATTTATATAGTCTAAAAAGGCCATTTATTGTTGTTTAATACTTGGTAAATATAGTGAAATGAATTTTGCATAAGGGATAGTAGCGGCATCCTTTTTTATGCTTTCAGAGTATTGTCCATTTTCGGTAGACCGAAGAAGAAAGCATAAAAAAGATATAGCGTATAGCCCGACAGCCCCAAAGGCTGATATGCCCAAATAAAACTATTTCTTTTTAGTAACTATTAAAGCAATTATGAATATAACCGATGCTACTACTCCAATAACGTTAATGGTGTTTATTCCTACATTCTGAAAAAACATAATGTCGATGTTGTAAGTAATCATCACGATACCTGCTAGAATCAGGTAAACCCTCCATTTTTCCATTTGTTATTGAATTAGACCTTGAATATTGGTAGTAAATAGCTTCACGGCAATTGCTAAAAGGATAATTCCGAATACTTTTCGGATTACGCTAATTCCTGCTTTACCAAGAATTCTTTCTATTACATCTGATTTTTTAAGAACAATGTAAACCAAAATTAGGTTAAGAATTATTCCTATTATGATGTTTACGGTGTAAAGTTCGGCTTTTAGCGAAAGGATAGATGTTAAACTTCCTGCACCAGCAATCAATGGAAATGCAAGTGGTACAATTGACGCTGTTTCTGGCTCTTCGTCTTTAAATATGGTTACTCCTAAAATCATCTCTAAAGCAAAGAAGAAAAATATAAAGGAACCTGCAACCGCAAATGAATTAACATCGATACCAATTAGATTAAGGATTTCTTCTCCAACAAACAGAAAAGAAATCATAATTATACCAGAAACAATAGAAGCTTTTCTAGATTCTATATGTCCAACTTTTGCCTTAAGACTAAGGATTAAAGGTATGCTACCGATAATATCAATCACCGCAAAAAGGACCATTGTTGCCGTAATTATTTGTTTTGCATCTATATGTGTTGTCACGATATTGTTTTTTCACAAAGTTAATTTTTAACTTAAATTTTCGTGTAATTATTATATAAACTTTGTGTAAATTGAATGTTTGTAAATTATATTTTGCTCTTGTAAGTATTTTATTACTAATAGGGGGTACTTTCTTTATATTTGCTTTATGATTGAGATAGGAAAAACTCTGATTTCAGAGAATATTATAGAAGAAAAATTTGTTTGCAATATAGCAGCTTGTAAAGGCGAATGTTGTGTGCAAGGAGATGCAGGAGCTCCATTGGTAGAAAGTGAGAAAAAGATATTAGAAGATATTTTTGAAGATGTAAAACCATTTATCACTGCAAAAGGTATAGAGTCTGTTGAAGAGTTTGGAGCGTGGACAACTGATGAGTTTGACGAATTAGTTACGCCACTTATTGATGGGAAGGAATGTGCTTATACTGTTTTTGACGATAATGGAGTTGCTAGATGTGGAATAGAGGATGCATATAATGCAGGAGTCATAAAGTGGCGCAAACCACAATCGTGTCATTTGTACCCGATTAGAGTTACCCAATATTCCGAATTTGCAGCAGTTAATTATCACGAATGGGATATTTGTTCGGCTGCATGTGTACTTGGAGAAGAATTAAAAGTACCTGTATATAAATTTCTGAAAGAACCTCTTATTACTCAGTTTGGTGAAGATTGGTATTCGGAATTGGAAGTAGTAGCAGAAGAATATTTGAAACAGTTTGGGAAGTAGACAGTATAGAAAATTGTTGTAGGTTAACCGCTAAAGAATTAGAGATATGATGAAATGGGAAGACTTGTTGTCGTTGAAAAGATACGGTGATGTAAAAAAAAGATTGAGGATAGAGCAAGACGAAACTCGTTCTGGGTTTGATGTAGATTACGACCGTTTGATTTTTTCAACTCCTTTCAGAAATCTCCAAGATAAGACACAGGTTATTCCTCTTTCTAAAAGTGGTTTTGCTCACACACGTCTTACTCATTCTTTGGAGGTATCTAGCGTGGGTAGATCGTTGGGACGTATTGTTGGTGCAGAAATTATAAAACGTCATCCTCAATTAAAAAGTATTCACGGATACAATGCTTCAGATTTTGG
>CAZIYK010000002.1:29202-30477 GCA_964543445.1 uncultured Flavobacteriales bacterium | reverse complement strand
GCAGTAGTTATCATATTCCACAATTCGGGAGTTACATAAATTTGTTGAGCTAGATTGTGGTCGTACTCGTCGTTTATCTGTTTTATTAGTACATGTTTATACAACTCAGGAGAATCTATTTCCATAGGAATTCTTCTAGCCAAATTAACCATAGACATTCTTTCTAGTAAAAGAGTCAATCTTTCGTAAGCTTGAAATCTTATGGGTGTAGTAGTTTTCATTGTTGAAACCTTCAGTTGGTGACGTCTTTTGTTACTTTCTTCTTCAAAAAAAGCTTTCAACATGTACATCGTTACACCTCCAATTACTATAGAAGGAATAATATATTTCAGGTATTCTATTAAATCAAACATCGAGTTATTTTATTTATTGACGGTCAAAAATACATTTTTTGTTTATTACAAGATGAATAAAGTTAAAAAGTATTATTGTTCGTAGTTAGTTAAACAAACTTTCAGCGTAACTATCTGCCCAATCCATCATTGATTGTTTTGCACTGTCCGACATCCAAGCCTCTTTGTGTGTTAGAAGATATGGAGGGAAAGGCATATCTCCTTCTTCTATTTCTTCAATAATGTCAGTTAATAGTTTTGCTTTTTTTCTTTTACTTAAGCTTTCCCATTCCGAAAAATTTAATTCTTCTCGTCCTTCCTTTGTATCCCTTGCAACTAGAAATGAAACAGGTGCTACATACGAATACCATGGATAAGTAGTTTCATTTGAATGGCAGTCGTAGCACGAAGCTCTAATTTGGTTTTCAATTTCTATTGGAAATTCATTGTTGGCTAGTAAATCATTCTTGTTGTCTAAAGTAACTTCAGGAAGTCCGTTAGGTATAAACTGAATCAAAACGAATAAAATAATTATTCCTAATAATATCTTTTTTAGCATGATTTTAATTTTTTTATTGCAAAATAAAGGTAATGAAAAAAGCCACATTGCATATACAACGTAGCTTTTTGATTGATTTTTCTCGGTGAAATTTTAGTGAGTCCACTTTTTATTTACTCAATTCCTCTCCTTTAGCTTTAGCCCAAGCAACAAGAACTTCTTTTTCTTTAGTAGAAAGAGCTTTGTTAGGATATTTAGCTATGAATTTTTTAGGAGGCATATCCCCTTCGGTAATAACCTCGTGAATACCTTCGTATTTTCCTATTTGTTTGTAGATGCTTAGTTTGTCAAGAGAATCAAAGCTCAATTTCTTTTTACCTTTTTTATTTTTTGACTCGGAATTATGGCATCCATAACACTTGTTGTCTATTATAGTTTTAGCAT
>CAZIYK010000002.1:9283-29102 GCA_964543445.1 uncultured Flavobacteriales bacterium | reverse complement strand
GATTGGGGAGTAGTCATTGCTTATGAAACTCATACTCACAAATGCAATTGCGATTGAAACTACTGCGATAGCTATTTTTTTCATCTTTATTTATTTTAATAGCTAAAATCGTGAAAAATTGAGTTGAAACCTATTAATATTGGGTATATAAATCTATTTCTAGATAGATTTAATTGATACTTTGGTTTTGAGATTTATTTGATGATATAAAATTCAATGTAATATTACTTTATTATATTTGCACGTCAATCAAGCGTTGGCTAAAACTATAAACTAACAATTATACCATAAAAAATGGAATACAAAAGAATTCTTTTAAAGCTGAGTGGCGAGGCTTTAATGGGGGAGAGACAGTACGGGATAGATCCAAAACGTTTAGCTGAATATGCCGAGGAGGTAAAAGAGATTGTAGATATGGGCATAGAAGTGGCCATAGTAATTGGAGGAGGAAATATTTTCCGTGGAATATCTGGTGCTGCAGGTGGTATGGATAGAGTTCAGGCCGATCATATGGGAATGTTGGCGACTGTAATTAATGGATTGGCGCTACAATCAGCTTTAGAACAAGCAGGTTTGGCTACAAGATTGCAATCAGCAATAGAAATGAATAAAATTGCAGAACCATTTATTAAGCGTCGTGCATTGCGTCATTTAGAAAAAGGAAGAGTAGTTATTTTTGGAGCAGGAACAGGAAATCCTTATTTCACAACTGATACAGGAGCAACGTTAAGAGCAATAGAAATTAAAGCTGATGCAATACTTAAAGGAACTCGTGTAGATGGTATTTACACTGCAGATCCTGAGAAAGATCCTGATGCTACAAAATATGAAACTATTTCTTACGAAGAAGTAATGCAGAAAGATTTGAGAGTAATGGATTTAACTGCTTTTGCTTTAAGTAAAGAAAATAATTTGCCAATAGTTGTATTCAATATGAATAAGCCAGGTAATTTAAGAGATTTACTTAGCGGAAAGAAAGTAGGTACGGTAGTAAATTAATAGATAGAAAATATAAATTTTAACAATAAATAATTATGGAGGAAGAGATTGCTTTTATAGTTGAGACTGCAGAAGAACAGATGCAAGAATCAATTGAACATTTGAAACGCGAATTTGTAAAAATTCGTGCAGGTAAAGCTACTCCTACAATGCTAAACGGTGTAATGGTTGATTATTACGGATCAATGACTCCTTTAGCACAGGTTTCTAATATAAATACACCTGATGGTAGAACTATTAGTGTTCAGCCTTGGGAAAGAGCAATGATAGACCCTATAGAACGTGCAATTATCAACTCTAATTTGGGTTTTGCTCCAATGAATAATGGAGAGTCAATCATTATTAATATACCACCTCTTACAGAGGAACGTAGACGTGAATTAGCTAAAACAGCAAAGGCTGAAGCTGAGAGAGCAAAGGTTACTATTCGTAATCACCGTAAGGAAGCAAACAACGAGATTAAGAAGTTAGAGAAAGACGGATTATCTGAAGATGTTGCTAAAGATGTAGAAAACACAATTCAGGAGTTAACTAATAAGTACTCTAAGTTAGTTGAAGATTTAGAGAAGAAGAAAGAACAGGAGATAATGACTGTTTAATAATACTTTGTTTTTAGAAACTTTTATTAAAACAGCCTCAAACTTATATTGAGGCTGTTTTTTGTTAAAAAGAAATTAGTGGATGTAACTAATTATAAGTTTAAAAAAATTATTTTTGCTAGATTTTGAATTTTAGGTAGAAGAAGAATAATATGTGGAATAGGATAACTAGAATAATTTTAAGAAATAGAATAGCAATACTTATAGGAATTGCTTTGTTGACTGTGTTTATGGCACTTCAAACTAGGAATATTAAATATTCTTACGAAGAAGCCAATTTATTGCCAGATGACGATCCCGTTACATTAAACTACAAGGCATTTAAGGAAAAATTTGGAGAAGAGGCAACCATGATAATTATGGGAACTTCAGATTCATTGATTTACACTCCTGAAATATTCAATAATTGGAAAAAATTAGGAGATGAAATTGCTGCCTTATCGTTAGATGATATAAAGAAATTCACAGAAAATAAAAAAGCACCACAGGCAAATCTGTCAGAAGGAGATAAGTTAGTGTCGGGCGTTATTTCTGTTCCAAATCTTAAAATTCTTCAAAGAAACAAAGAGCTTAAAAGGTTCGATTTAGTTCCTCTAGAAGATTCTATACCTAAAACTCCAGAGCAAGTAAAATCTATAATGGATAGATTGTATAATCTTCCGTTTTTTGATCAGATTTTATACAATAAAGAAACTAAGCTAATTACTACTTCTATTATTGTTAATCCTAAAATTTTAAATAGCGAGACTAGAGTAGATTTAGTTAAAGCAATTGAATATAAGGTAAAACAGTTTGAAGAAGAAAACGGTATAGATGTGCATGTATCGGGTATGCCGTACATTCGTACGTTAAATGCTAAAACAATTATTAAGGAGGTAAGCAATTTTGTTTACCTAGCAATGTTCATTACAGCGTTTATTTTCTTCTTGTTCTTTAGGTCTTTTTCTGCAACACTTATCGCATCATCGGTAGTAACTATTGCAGTAATATTTTCTTTCGGAACAATTGGTTTGATGGGTTATGATATAACTATCCTTACAGGACTTATACCTCCGTTAATTATTGTAATAGGTTTCCCTAATGTAATATTCTTGTTGCATAAGTTCCATCATGAGTATTCTATTCATGGTAATAAGATAAAATCTATTTCTAGAATTATCACTAAAGTAGGTAATGCTACATTGCTTACAAATACAACTACAGCTCTTGGTTTTGCTACTTTTATCTTTACTGATAGTAGAGTAATGAAAGAGTTTGGTATAGTTGCATCTTTAAATATTTTCGGAGTTTTCTTGTTGTCTCTTTTATTAGTTCCTATAATTTATAGTTTTAGAGGCGATCCAAAAACAAAGCATCTAGAGCACCTTAATAAAAAATGGACTCATGGAATAATAGAGTGGGTTAAGAAGGTTATTCAGACTAAAAGACCGATAATTTATTCTATATCTATATTTGCATTAGTATTTAGTATAATAGGTATTTATCAGATGAAAATTTCTGGAAGTATCATTGACGATATGCCTAAAGGAGCTGAATTCTATCAAGATATAAAGTATTTTGAAAGACAGTACGAAGGGGTAATGCCTTTGGAAATAATGATAGATACTAAAAGGAAAAACGGTGTTTATAAGGCTTCTACATTAAAAAGAATGGAAAGACTTGGCGAATTCATGAAAGAAGAGCCAGGATTATCTCATCCTTTTTCTATAGTTAATATTATAAAATATTCGAAGCAGGCTTTTTATAATAACAATCCAAAATATTATCAATTGCCTAATAGTCAGGAACGAGGATTTATTCTTGAATATGCTAAGAATTCTGATGCTAGTAGTAATTCTCAGAAACTGAATTATGTTGATTCTACAGGTCGTTATGCTCGTATAACTCTTATGATGAAAGATGTAGGAACAGACCAGATGGATATGATTCAAGGAGATTTGCAAAGACAACTTAGTAAGATTTTCCCTGAAGATAAATTTAATGTGGTAATGACTGGTGGAGCCTTAGTGTTTTTAGAAGGTACACATTACTTAGTTTACAACTTGTTTATCTCGTTATCACTAGCAATTTTATTGATTTCGTTGATAATGGCGTGGATGTTTAGATCTCCAAAAATGATATTGATTTCCTTAATACCAAACTTATTGCCTCTTATAATTACAGCAGGTTTGATGGGGTATTTTGGAGTTCCAATAAAACCATCTACAATATTAGTATTTAGTATAGCATTTGGTATTTCGGTAGATGATACAATACATTTCTTGGCAAAATACAGGCAAGAATTGGCTGCGAGTAATTGGAATATTAAACCTTCTATTATTAATGCAATTACCGAAACAGGTAAGAGTATGTTCTATACTTCAATAGTTTTATTCTTTGGATTCCTGACGTTTACTTTATCAAGTTTTGGAGGTACACAAGCATTAGGAGGATTGGTTTCAATAACTCTTTTAATTGCAATGATTACAAACTTAGTGTTGCTTCCTGCGTTGTTGCTTTCTTTGGAAAAAAGAATATCTAATAAGCAAGATTTTAAAGAGCCAATAGTACCATTAGATGCGGTAGAGGAAGAAGATGATGAGGATGTAACTGAGAGTAATAAATAGAAAATCACATTCAATAAAAATATAATTATGCATATTGCTGTTGCTGGAAATATTGGTTCAGGAAAAACGACACTTACAAAGTTGTTGGCCAAACATTATAATTGGAAACCTCATTTTGAAGATGTTGATGACAATCCGTATCTAAATGATTTTTATCACGAGATGGAGCGTTGGTCTTTCAATCTTCAGGTTTACTTCCTTAACAGTAGATTTAATCAGGTAACAGATATCAGAAAGAGTGGAGAAACTGTAATTCAGGATAGAACAATTTACGAGGATGCTCATATTTTTGCACCAAACCTTAATGATATGGGGTTGATGACTCAAAGGGATTTTGATACGTATAAATCGTTGTTTGGATTGATGGAATCTTTTGTTCAAGCTCCTGATTTACTTATTTATTTACGAGCAGATATTTCTACTCTAGTATCGCAAATACACAAGCGTGGTAGAGATTACGAAAATACTATAAGTATAGATTACCTAAGTAGGCTTAACGAGCGATACGAAGCTTGGATTTCTAGTTACGACAAAGGTAATTTGTTGATAATAGATGTAGATAATATTGATTTTGTAAACAATCCAGAGGATTTAGGAGAGATTATAAATAAGGTGGAGAGTCAAGTTAATGGCTTATTCTAAAGACAACTCTGCAATAAGGACATAAAAAAAACGACTTCAATACGAAGTCGTTTTTTTTATGACTAGTAAAGTCATGCTTTATTACTTATTTCATCCTTTTCCAAACTAGCTTATCTCCTGCTTTAATGCCAAGTTTATCAGATAGTCCGTCATTAATTTCTAAAACATATTTAGCAGGGCCTTCTGATGGGAGAGATGTTTCATCGTAAGGTTTAGCGTATTTTGCTATACTTACGATTACTCCATTAGCATCAGCGTATATAATATCTAATCCTATCTGTGTATTTCTCATCCAGAATGATCGTGGCTGTACATCAGGGAAAATGAACAACATTCCATTATTTTCATCCATTGAGCTTCTGTACATTAAACCCTGTTCAGTATGAAAGTCATCGTCAGCTATTTCAATATTGAAAGAGTGGATTGTATCTCCTTTTGTAGAAAGTATTTGTAATTCGCCATGTTTTGTAAATGGAATTTCTACTTTCTCTCTTTTTTGTTGTTGAGGTTTTTCTTTTGAGAAAGAAGTTGCTATGTATGTAGCTCCAAATGCAATAATAAGGGCAATTGCAATGTATCCTAAGTATTTTTGTTTGTTATTTCTTTTTGCCATAATTGTAAATTCTGTTTTTTGATGTGTATATAAAGTATATTCCTAATAGAATCAATGGAATACTCAACCATTGTCCCATGTTTAGAACCATGTTTTGTTCGAATGCTTCTTGGTTTTCTTTCACAAATTCAATCAAGAAACGAACAGACCAAAGCATAGTTAAAAATACTCCGAATACATATCCTAAATATTTTTTCTTGTCAGTTTTGTTGAAAATGTACCATAATACGCCAAACGTAATTAGATATCCTATTGATTCGTATATCTGTGATGGATGGCGTGGAGTTAATGGATCTGGTAAACCGTATGAATTGATAAATACAAATCCCCAAGGTAAGTCAGTAGGTTTACCTACAATTTCCGAATTCATTAAATTTCCAAGTCTAATAAATACTCCAGCTAGTGCCACAGTCAATGACATGCGATCTAATAACCAAAGAGCTGGTTTTTTAGCTACGTGTTTAGAGAAATAAATAAACGTTAATATCATTCCTATTGCCGCACCATGACTAGCTAATCCTCCGTGCCATATTTTTGGAATCTCTGATAGATTTTGAGAGTAATAATCCCAATCGTAGAAAAATACATGTCCTAATCGAGCTCCAATTATCATAGAAATCATAGAGTACATGAAAAGAGAATCCAGAATTTCAAGTTTTACTCCCTCGTCAATAAAAATTTTCTTCATTATCTGATATCCTAGAATATAAGCAATGGCGAACATCAGACTATAATACCTGATTTCATATCCGAATATTGGAATTCCTCTAGGTACATCCCAAACAATAGAAAGTAGTGTCATTGTAAATTAAAGTTTTAGTTTTTTAGTTTTTATTTTTGGTTCAGGAACAGGGTCGTGACCGTGTCCTCCCCAAGGGTTACAGCTAACAATTCTTTTTGCAGATAACCAACTACCGTAAAAAATACCGTGTTTTTGTAAAGCTTCTATGGTATAAGTAGAACACGTTGGTGTGTATCTACAATTAGAGCCTAGGTAAGGAGATAAGGCTACTTTATAGAATCTTACAATCCAAATTAATGGTATAGCTAGTATTTTATTTAACTGTTTAATTGTAGGTGTATTTAATTGTTTTTCTTGTAAACTACACTATCTAGTTAATCTATAGAAAATGTAGTTCCTTCTTTTCCGTCTTTAAGCTGAATGCCAATTTCCTTGAGCTTGTCTCTAATTTCATCAGATAAAGCCCAATTTTTGTCTGCTCTAGCTTTATTTCGCATTTGAATAAGCATATTTACAACACCCGAAAGTTTATCTGTGTTGTTGTCAGAGCTAATATCTTCTAGTCCTAAAACATCAAAAACAAATGCATTTAGAGAAGAAATTAATAATTCTAAATCTTTTTCAGTTAAAGAAGCTTTATTGTCAGCTATTTGATTTACAATTTTTATCGCATCAAACAAATGAGAAATTAATATTGGAGTATTAAAATCATCATCCATAGCTGCGTAGCATTTAGTTAGCCAAGCATCAACATCAAAAGTAGATTCTTTTTTAGGTTTCAGATTGTTTAACAATCTCATTCCATTCATCAGTCTTTGATAACCTTTTTCAGAAGCTAGAAGTGCATTGTTAGAAAAATCTAAAACACTGCGATAATGAGCCTGCATCATGAAAAATCTTACAGTTGTAGGATGAAATCCTTTATCAAGCATTGGAGTATTTCCACTAAACAATTCGTCAGGATTTAGAGTGTTTCCTGTTGATTTGCTCATACGTTTACCATTTAGAGTAAGCATATTTGCATGTAACCAATACTTAACAGGATCTTTGCCGTTTGCAGCTTTATTCTGTGCAATTTCGCATTCGTGATGAGGGAATTTTAAGTCCATTCCTCCTCCGTGAATATCAAACTGCTCACCTAAATATTTTGTACTCATTACTGAGCATTCCAAATGCCATCCCGGAAATCCTTCTCCCCATGGCGATTCCCAATGTTGCAAATGGCTAGGTGAAGCTTTTTTCCAAAGAGCAAAATCTTGAGGGCTCTTTTTATCTTTTTGTCCGTCTAATGTTCTAGTGTTTGACTGTAATTCGTCAATGTTTCTACCAGAAAGTTCACCGTAATTATGGTCTTTGTTGTATTTCTCAACATCAAAATATATTGATCCATCAACCTCGTAGGCCAAACCTTTATTAAGAATAGTACGAGCCATCTGTATTTGCTCAACTATATGTCCTGTTGCTGTTGGCTCTATATCTGGCGGAAGATTGTTGAACATACGCAGTACATTGTGAAAATCTACTGTGTAGTGCTGAACAATTTGCATAGGCTCTAATTTTTCTAGCCTAGCTTTTTTAGAAATTTTATCTTCACCATCGTCAGAATCATCTTCTAGGTGTCCTGCATCTGTAATGTTTCTAACGTATCTAACTTTATAACCAAGATGTTGCAAGTAACGATAAATCATATCGAAACTTATAAATGTTCGGGCATTTCCTAAGTGAACGTTTGAGTAAACTGTAGGTCCACAAACATACATTCCTACATGTCCTTCTACTAATGGTACAAAAGGTTCTTTTTTTCCTGAAAGTGAATTATATACTGATAAATTGTTTTCTTTTAACGACATTTTTATGAAATAATAAGTTCATAATTAACGATGGTAAATGTAAGGGGATATGTTTATAAATAGATTCTATAAACAAATAATTTTAGCAACAGCAATTACAACCATTTTCTATGGATGGAAAATATTGTTTGTTTTGTGCTAAGTTTGAAGTTCTCATAATTGTTTGATAAAAAAAATCCCCTCATAGAGAGGGGACAAAAATAATATTCTTTTCTGATTTACACCAATTATATACCGTTGTAATCAGTATCTAATTTAATGTATTGCAAAAATTCTTTCTTTATTCTATCTTCTTTGAAAACACCTCCGTATTCTGATGTTACAGTACTAGATGAAACATCGCTAATTCCTCTAGAATTTACGCACAAGTGTTTTGCATCTATAATACAAGCCACATCATCAGTGCCAAGTGCTTCTTGTAGTTCTTTAACAATTTGCATAGTTAATCTTTCCTGAACTTGAGGACGTTTTGCATAGTATTCAACTATACGATTCATCTTTGATAAACCTATTACGTTACCATTAGATATATATGCGATATGAGCTTTTCCAACAATAGGTAAGAAGTGATGCTCGCAAGTAGAGTAAACAGTGATGTTTTTTTCTACAAGCATTTCACCATATTTATATTTATTATCGAAACTAGATAATCTAGGTTTATTCTTAGGATTTAAACCAGCAAATATTTCATTTACAAACATTTTTGCAACTCTTTGCGGCGTTCCTTGCAAACTGTCGTCTGTAAGGTCTAGACCCAAAGTTTCCATAATTTCAGCAAAATGTTGCTTAATTATTTCTTTTTTTTCATCATCAGTTTTATCAAAAGCATCTTCTCTCATAGGAGTGTCTGAAGATGTACCTACGTGGTTATCTCCAATACTTTCGATTAACTCGTCTATGTTTTCTTTTGTATTATTCATTCTAATATTCAAAAATTAGGTTATTATGAATGATAACTTATTAATAATAATAAGGATGCAAATATAAACATTTAGAAGTTGTTTAGAATAATTTTAAAGAGTAAATAATATTATTAAGGATGAAAGCTTTAAAGTTTTGTTGAAATGAGTTGTTTCAGATGTTGTTTGGGTGTGGTTTGTGTTTGTTTTTTCAATTTATGCTTTATTAGCTGAGCTTGTGGTATATAGGGACTTGAAGATTTTTTTGAGTGAAGGATAATGATAAGAAAAGCAATGATGAACTAATTTGAAAATATACATTTCGTCAAATTTAATTTTGAACTTAACACAATTTGTCTAAATTTGATGTAACAAATAATAAACAAAAAATCATTTCGCCTATAGGATATAATTCTACTTCATAAAGAATAATAGTTTCACACTAACTAAAAAAACAAGTAGATTATGTCTGTACTCAATTTAAACGATTCCGAATTAGTGCGTTTTTACATTAATGGTGATGAGTCTGCATTATCAGTGTTAATTAAACGTCATAAAGCTAAAGTATATAATTTCATATATTCAAAAATAGGAGATGAAATTCTAACTGAGGATGTCTTTCAGGATACCTTTATTAAAGTTATTAATACTTTAAAAAGGGGGAAGTATAACGAAGAAGGTAAATTTCTTTCGTGGGTTATGCGTATAGCTCACAATCTAGTTATCGATCATTTCAGAAAAGAAAATAGAATGCCAAAGTATGAGAATAATGGCGAACTTGATGTTTTTCTTTTCATTAAAGACGAAGAGTTAAATGTAGAAAATAAGCTGATTAAGTCTCAGATAGAAAAAGATATCAGGTTGTTGATAGAGAATTTGCCGCAGGAGCAAAAAGAGGTTCTTGTAATGAGGCATTACGAAGATTTAAGTTTTAAGGAGATAGCTGAGAATACTGGAGTTAGTATAAATACTGCTCTTGGTAGGATGAGGTATGCACTGATTAATCTTAAAAAGATGATAAAGGAAAATAATATTGTAATGCAATGATTCTAATTAATTGATTTGCAGTAAGTTTATTGTCGTTTTTTTATGATAAAATATGATTATTACGCAATAAGATTTTTATTTTGTCGTTATTATTGAAACTAAAATCTTTTCTATGGAAAAAAATTACATTCAAATTAACGACAAAGAGGACGTTATGGTTAGAGGACCAAAAAAAGAGACCATTGAATTTTTATTATCTTACTCTAAAGCAATGAGAGTTTTAAAGGATAGTGAAAATGAGGAATTCGAGATGATTATGAACTAAACAAAAAAACAGCCGAAAGGCTGTTTTTTTGTTTGCATTAATTCCTAAGGAAATTTAGGGTATTTTTTGAAGTTTGGAGCTCTTTTTTCTAAGAAAGCATTTTTACCCTCTTGAGCTTCTTCCATTAAATAAAACATCAAAGTAGCATCTCCTGCAAATTCCATCATACCTACTTGTCCGTCAAGTTCGGCATTTAGTCCTCTTTTCAACATTCTTATTGCCATTGGCGAACGTTGTTGTATAAGCTGAGCCCATTCTACACCTGCATCTTCTAGTTTGTCAAAAGGAACAACTTTATTTACCATTCCCATTTTTTCAGCTTCTTCAGCAGTATATTGAAGGTTTAGGAACCAAATTTCTCTAGCTTTCTTCTGTCCTACGTGTCTAGCTAAATAAGAAGAACCAAATCCTGCATCGAAACTTCCTACTTTTGGACCTGTTTGACCAAATTTAGCATTCTCTGAAGCAATGGTAAGATCGCAGATAACGTGAAGTACATGACCACCGCCAATTGCATACCCATTTACAAGAGCAATAACTGGTTTAGGGAGAGAACGTATTTTTTTGTGTACATCAAGTACGTTCAATCTAGGAACTCCATTTTCGCTGATGTATCCTCCAACTCCTTTTACATTCTGATCTCCACCAGCACAAAATGCTTTATCTCCTGCTCCAGTTAACAGTACAACATCAATCGCAGGATCTTCTCTACAAATATCTAGTGCATCTAAGATTTGAAAATTTGTTTCAGGACGGAATGCGTTGTAAACTCGTGGTCTGTTTATTGTAATTTTAGCAATACCATCATACATTTCGAATAAAATATCGCTGTATTCTCTTATGGTTTGCCATTCTCTATTTGCCATATTGTTTTGTTTTTTTCAATCAAAGCAAATGTAAAAAATAATGGTTGAGTGCTATGTTTAAACTAAAATTTTATTTTGAGTTATTCGGTTTTTATTCCTTCAATATCATCATCGTTTAGATGATAAAGAATGTATTTAAAGAATTCGCTTACATAAGCATTTAAGCCTCTTTCGGTTTTCCACCAATTGCTTTCGTTGTAAATTTGATTTGGTGCACCTGCAATTTCTATTATGGTTTTACAATCTGATTTTTTAAATATTTTATCGAATGCATATTTAGCTCTTCTTGTGTGGAAATTATCCGTTACAACTATGACTCTTTTAAGAGGATGAGTTTTAATAAAAACGATTAAATCTTTAGCCTCGTCAAAGGTACTTTTTGCTCCATCATTTATATCTTCAACAATAGTATAATTTACTTTTTCGTATTCTAGTATTCGTTTAAGGTTGTCAAAGTCTGAATCAATGAGATTTTCGTATTCTTTAATTGTAGCCTTAGGATGAGTAATAAGTATTTGATCAACGATACCATTGTTTAGTAGTTCAACAGCTTTCTTTGCTCTTGTGTCAGCGCTACCACCAAGAATTAGAGCAGCATCTGCTCCTTTATGATAGTTGTTTACAGTGAAAAATTCAGCATAACTTCTCAATATAAATGGGTGAAAGCTAACAATTGCAATAGCTAATATTATGAAAGGTACTAGTACCCAATAAAATAGATGTTTTTTTTGCATTAAATAAAATATTGTTATAAATTAGAGTACTCTAAAAAACAGGGTACAAAAGTAAATGTTTTTAGTGAGTTAACAAGAAAATAGGTGGTTAGGTTAAACTATGAAAAGCTATACAGAAATTAAGTATGTGTAGCTTTTTTTATGTCTATTACTAAAGAATAGTTATCTGAATGTCAATAAAAAAGTCGAAGATTTTATCTCCGACTTTTCCGTTAATAGTAGTAGTAATGGATTAGTTTGCCACTTCACTCATAAATCTAATTCTTACCATTCTTATTTCTTCTTCAGAGTATTCACCGTCAAATTCCTCCATAGCATCATCAATTGAGTCAGTTTCTGCTTCCATGAAATACTCATATATTTCATCTTGCTGATCTTCGTCGAGAATGGAATCTATTTCGTAGTTGATATTAATTTTTGTACCCGAATTAATTATTGCTTCCATTTGTTCTAGCAACTCGTTGATGTCCAATTTTTTATTTTTAGCAATATCCTCCAATGGAATCTTTTGGTCGGTTTTCTGAATTATATAAACCTTATTTGTTGATTTATTAACCAATGATTTTATTACCAAATCATCTGGTCTAGTTATGTCGTTTTCATTTACATACTTCTCTATTTCCTCAACGAATTTTTTTCCGAACTTTTTAGCTTTACCTTCTCCAACACCGAAGATGTTTTTTAGTTCATCTAATGTGATAGGGTACTGCAATGCCATGTCTTCCAACGATGGATCTTGAAAAATCGCAAAAGGAGGAATGTTGTTCTGGTTAGCTACTTTTTTTCGAAGAGCTTTAAGTATATCGAACAATTTTTTATCATAGCTATTGTTTTTTGAAGGAGCATCTAGAGCTTTTTCTTCTTTAGCTATATTGTCGTAATTATGATCTTCTACAATCATAAACTCCTTTGTAGGATTTGAGTTCAAAAATTCAATTCCTTTTTCTGTAAGTTTTACTATACCGTAACTCTCAATATCTTTTTTAATCAGCCCTGCAACCATAATCTGTCTTATGGCAGCCATCCAAAATTTATCTGGTTTATGTTTTCCTTTTCCGAAAAATGGTTTTTGATCTGTTTTGTGAGTACTAATCAAAGCATTTGATTTTCCTTCTAAAACATAAACTAGTTCTTTAGCTTTAAATTTCTGATTAGTTTCTTTAATTATTTCAAGAAGTATCTTTATATCCTCACCTGCTTCTACTTTTGGTTTAGGATTTCTTGAATTATCGTCCATGTCAGCTCCTTCGCCATTCACTTCATCAAATTCTTCTCCAAAATAATGTAACAAGAATTTACGTCTAGATATTGATGTTTCGGCATAAGAAACTACTTCCTGAAGTAGGGCATTACCAACTTCCATTTCTGCAACTGGTTTACCTACTAAGAATTTTTCTAGTTTTTCTATATCCTTGTAAGAGTAGAATGCAACACAAATTCCTTCGCCACCATCTCTACCAGCTCTACCTGTTTCTTGATAATATGATTCAAGACTCTTTGGCATATCGTGGTGAATTACAAATCTCACATCTGGTTTGTCAATTCCCATACCAAAAGCAATTGTAGCTACAATCACATCAACATCTTCCATAAGGAAAGCATCTTGATGTTTTGCTCTTGTTTTTGCATCTAATCCTGCGTGATATGGTAAGGCTTTAATGTCGTTTACTTGTAGCATTTGCGCTACTTCTTCAACTTTCTTTCTACTCAAACAATATATGATTCCCGATTTGCCTTGATGCTTTTTAACAAAACGAATTATCTCTTTATTTACCTGGATTTTTGGTCTTACTTCGTAAAACAAGTTTGGTCTATTGAACGATGCTTTAAAAACTTTAGCATCGTGCATACCTAATGTTTTCTGTATATCATCTTGTACCTTAGGTGTAGCTGTTGCGGTAAGAGCAATAATAGGTACAGTTCCTATCTTTGAAATGATTTTTCTTAGATTTCTATATTCAGGTCTGAAGTCATGACCCCATTCTGAAATACAGTGAGCTTCATCAATAGCAAAGAAAGATATCTTTACAGATTTGAAGAATTCTATGTTATCTTCTTTAGTTAAAGATTCGGGAGCTACATAAAGTAATTTTGTAACACCGTTAGTGATGTCGCTCTTTACTTGTTCCACTTCTCCTTTGTTTAAAGAAGAATTAAGTACGTGTGCAATACCTTTATTTGTAGAAATACCTCTGATAGCATCAACTTGATTTTTCATTAATGCTATAAGTGGACTAACAATAATTGCTGTTCCTTCATCTATTAAAGCAGGTAATTGATAGGTAAGAGATTTCCCGCCGCCCGTTGGCATTAACACAAAGGTGTCATTACCACTTAATATACTTCTTACCACTCCTTCTTGTTCTCCTTTGAAAGTATCAAAACCAAAATATTTTTTTAATTCTTTGTGGAGATCTATTTCATTAACGTTCATATCTGCTCGTTTGCTATTTTTTAGATACATTTGCAAGACTAAAAATAGTTAAAATATTTATAGCTAAATAATATTTGATGAAAGAAAATATTAAAAAAATAATAAAAGAGGTTATTGTAGCAGAAAGTGATGCTATAAGGAAGTTGGCTGAGTATGTGAACGATGAGTTTGTAGAAGTGGTTGATTTGATATATAATCTTAAGGGAAGAGTAGTAGTAACAGGGATAGGAAAGAGTGCAAATATTGGAAATAAAATTGTTGCTACTTTGAACTCTACGGGTACTCCTTCAATTTTTATGCATGCTGCTGATGCTATTCATGGCGATTTAGGAAATATACAGGATGGAGATGCTGTAATTTGTATTTCTAAGAGTGGTAACACTCCTGAAATAAAAGTTTTAGTTCCTCTATTGAAGAATACGGGAAATAAAGTTATCTCAATTACGGGTAATCTTGATTCATATTTAGGAAAACAATCTGATTATGTTTTAAATGCAACTGTTGAGAGAGAAGCTGATCCTAATAATTTGGCTCCAACTAGTAGTACTACAGCTCAGTTGGTTATTGGTGATGCTTTAGCAGTGGCTCTAATTGAAAAAAGAGGATTTAAGAGCGAAGATTTTGCAAAATATCATCCAGGAGGTGCGTTAGGTAAGAAGCTATATTTACGTGTTTTTGATTTAATAGCTAATAATTCAAAACCATCTGTAAAATTAGATACTCCAATTAAGGATGTAATTATCGAAATTTCAAAAAGTAGATTAGGTGTTACAGCTGTTATTGATGAAGAAGGTACTGTTGTAGGTATAATTACTGATGGTGATTTACGAAGAATGTTACAAGATAAAGATGATTTCAGTAAGCTTGTGGCTAAAGATATAATGAGTGCATCACCTAAGACTATAGAAGAAACTACATTGGCATCAAATGCATTGCATGTAATGGAAAGTTACGATATTACTCAACTTTTGGTGGTAGAAGAAGGAGAGTATAAAGGAGTTGTACATCTGCATGATATAATCAAAGAAGGAATAATTTAGAAGAAGAATAAAGCTTTATGGCTGATGAAAAAGAGATGTCATTTTTAGGACATTTAGAGATACTTAGATGGCATTTAGTTAGATCTTTTGCAGCAATTTTTATTTTTACGATAGTTGCATTTTTGGCGAAAAGCTTCATTTTTGATACTGTAATTTTTGGACCTAAACATCCTGATTTTTTCACGTACAGGATGTTGTGCGAACTTTCTACTTTCTTAGGTTTTGATGGAGGTAGTATGTGTTCTGGCGAAGTTGCTTTTATTGTTCAGAGTAGAACAATGGCAGGTCAGTTTTCTATGCACTTATGGGTGTCGTTCATTGCAGGGTTTATAATTGCTTTCCCATACATAATGTGGGAAATGTGGAGCTTTCTAAAGCCAGGATTAACACAAAAAGAAAGAAGATATACTAATGGAGTAGTCTTTTTTAGTTCTATTCTATTTATTATCGGAATACTTTTTGGTTATTACATGATATCTCCACTATCAATTAATTTCTTGTCAAATTATTCTGTGAGTGCAGAAATACATAATGAGATAGATTTAACGTCGTATATAAGTACAATTACTACAATTACACTTTCGTCTGGTTTGGTTTTCGAACTTCCTATTGTTGTTTATTTTTTAACTAAAGTAGGGTTGTTAACTCCTGATATGATGAGGGAATACAGAAGACATTCATTTGTAGGAGTGTTGGTTTTATCAGCAATTATTACTCCTCCAGATGTATCTAGTCAGATACTTGTGGCTATACCAATTGTGGTGCTTTACGAATTGTCTATTTACATTTCTGCTTTTGTTAGTAGAAAAGAAAAAGAGGAAGAAGAAGAAGATTTGTCAGAAATAGATTAATTGCCTTTAATAGTTAATTACATTTTTTACCTTTGGCAGTTAATGAATAAGAAATAGGATTAACAATAGTTATATATGATATTAAGAGCCGATAACATTGTAAAAATGTACAAAAGCCGAAAGGTAGTGAAAGGTGTTTCAATACAAGTGGAACAAGGCGAAATTGTTGGGCTTTTGGGTCCTAATGGAGCTGGAAAGACTACTTCTTTTTATATGATTGTTGGTTTGATTCAGCCAAACGAAGGACATATTTATCTTGATGATGAGGAGATAACTCAAGATCCAATGTACAAACGTGCACAAAAGGGGGTTGGTTATTTGGCTCAAGAAGCATCGGTTTTCAGAAAGTTAAGTATCGAGGATAATATTATGGGGGTTCTAGAGATGACTAAGTTGTCGAAAAAAGAACGTCATATGAAAATGGAATCTTTGATTGAGGAATTCGGACTTGGTCATATCCGTAAAAGTAGAGGAGATTTGCTTTCGGGAGGTGAACGTCGTAGAACAGAAATTGCTCGTGCTCTAGCTACAGATCCGAAATTTATTTTGTTGGACGAACCTTTTGCAGGTGTCGATCCTATTGCAGTGGAGGATATTCAGCGTATTGTAGCAAGTTTGAAAGAAAAAAATATCGGAATATTAATTACCGACCATAACGTACAGGAAACTTTAGAAATTACCGATCGTACATATTTGTTGTTTGAAGGAAGTATATTAAAAGCAGGTACTCCTCAAGAATTGGCAAATGACGAAATGGTAAGGAAAGTTTATTTAGGAGAGAAATTTGAATTGCGAGGTAAAAACCTTAGCAAATTTTAAGAGGTTGTAGAACGGCTGAGTAGTTTTAATGTTTACTACTCAATGAAAAATAGAATGAAATGGGATTGATAAGAACATTATTAATAATTGCTTTAGTGTATTACGGGATTAAGTTTTTAGCTAGACTTTTTGCTCCTCATATACAGAGATATGCAGTTAATAAAATGCAAGAAAAATTTAATCAGCAATATCAAGGATATAATACTGAAGAAACACGAGAGCCAGAAGGTAAAACAACAGTTGTTGCGAAACCTAGGACAAGCAAAAATCTAAATACAGATAAAACTGGAGAGTACGTAGATTTCGAAGAAGTAGAGTAAAAGATATTAAGGTTGAAAATATAAAGTTTTGATTGACAATTGAATGTTGATTAAAACTAAAAAAATAAAGAAGTGGATAAGACTAAACTAATGGAAATTCTGAAAAGAAATATGCCTCACATCATTGTAGTGGGGCTTTTTGTATTTATATCAATGGCATATTTTAGTCCGTTGTTGAGTGGAAAAAAACTGTACCAAGGAGATATTACCAACTTCAAGGGGATGTCGAAAGAAATTCAAGATTTCCGCAAGGAACATCACGAAGAACCGTATTGGACAAACTCTATGTTTGGAGGAATGCCAGCTTATCAAATTTCTGTTTTATACAATCACGATTGGATAAAAAGTATAGATAAATTGATAAGATTTCTTCCTCGTCCGGCTGATTATCTTTTCTTGTATTTCGTATCGTTTTATTTCATGATGGTACTACTCGGAAATAATTGGAAAACTTCTTTAATTGGCGCTCTAGCCTTCGGATTATCCACGTATTTCTTGATTATACTTGATGCAGGACACAATTCTAAGGCTCATGCAATAGGGTATTTTCCAATGATTACAGCAGGAATAATTCTCGCATTCCGGAAAAAATATTTTCTGGGAGGAATTATTACTGCATTGTTCATGGCGCTAGAAATTAACGCCAATCACTTTCAAATGACATATTATCTTGGTCTTTTGATTTTGATTTTAGGTGGAATTTATCTTTATGAAGCAATCAAGGAGAAAACATATTTAGAATTTGCTAAAAGTGCAGGAGTACTTTTGATAGCTTTAATTCTAGCTTTTGGATCTAACGCAACAAAACTGATGACTACGTATGAATATACTAAATATTCAACACGTGGACCATCAGAATTAACAATAGATAAGCACGCATCAGGAAAAACTGATGGGTTAGATAGAGACTACATTACACAGTGGAGTTACGGAATTACCGAATCTTTCAATTTACTAATCCCAAATTTTATGGGAGGTGCATCTGGTGAAGCTCTTTCCGAAGATTCTAATTTAGCTAATGCATTACGTGGTAGAATTCCTGGTCAACAGTTAAAACAAATATTATCAAATGCTCCAACTTATTGGGGAGATCAGCCTTTTACATCTGGTCCTGCTTATGTAGGTGCAATTGTTATTTTTCTTTTTGTGTTAGGCTTATTTTTAGTTGATGGTACTATGAAATGGTGGCTGCTTGGCGGTACTATTATGAGTTTGTTGTTGTCGTGGGGTAAAAACTTTATGCCTTTAACAGATTTCATGCTAGATTATTTCCCGATGTACGACAAGTTTAGAGCGGTAGCGTCTATACAAGTAGTATTAGAATTTACTATGCCATTCTTGGCTGTATTAGCCTTGAATGAATGGTTTTTTGGAAAAAAATCTAAAGAGGAAAAGCAGAAAGCAGGAAGACTTAGTTTGGCAATAGTTGGAGGTATTACCTTATTATTTGTAGTAGTAGGTCCAATGTTATTGAGTTTTGCAGGATTAAGTGATGCTCAGTATGCAAAAATGGGATTCCCTATGGATGCAATTGTTGCAGATAGAATTAGCATGTTGCGTAGCGATGGAATTAGAAGTCTTGTTTTCATAGTTCTTACGGGCATGATGCTTTGCTTAACATTGAAACAAAAGATTTCTAAAAACATTGCTCTTGGAGTTGTAGCTATTTTAATAGTTGTTGATTTGGGAGGTGTAGATAAACGTTACCTTAACAACGATAGTTTTGTAAGCAAACGCAAGGTAGATAGACCTTTTACTATGACTAGTGCTGATAAAGAAATTCTAAAGGATAAATCTATTTATAGAGTTTATAATGCGGCAGTGAGTACGATGAGTAATTCATCTACTTCGTATTTCCATCAATCTATTGGAGGTTATCATGGAGCAAAGCTAAAGAGATATCAAGAGCTTTGGGATATGCAGATATCCAAGAATAATATTCAGGTTTTGAATATGCTGAATGTTAAATATTTTATTGTTCCAGGTCAGGATGGACTTCAAGTACAGATGAATCCTTCGGCAAATGGTAATGCATGGTTTGTTGATGAATTTAAATTTGTGAAAAATGCAGATGAAGAGATGCAAGGACTTACAGGTTTGAATACAAGGTATCAGGCAGTTATTGATGAAAAATTTAAAGATAATATTCCTGCAACAGAAGTTAAACTTGATAGTACTGCTTCAATTGAGTTGACACATTATCAGGCAAATGAAGTTAGATATAAGTCTAAAAATAACAATGACGGTTTAGCTGTTTTCTCAGAAATTTACTATCCAAAAGGTTGGCATGCTACAATAGATGGTAAAGAAGTAGAAATATCGAGAGCAGATTATGTGTTGCGAGCATTGTGGATTCCTAAAGGAGAACATGAAATAGTATTCAAGTTCCAACCACAAATTATTGCAACTGGCGATAAACTAATGTTAGGAAGTAATATCATTTTGTTTGGATTATTACTTTTGGGTATTGGGTTTGCTTTAAAACGTACTGTT
>CAZIYK010000002.1:0-9183 GCA_964543445.1 uncultured Flavobacteriales bacterium | reverse complement strand
CTTAGTGGTTAAACTAAAAGATATTTAATTAAATGAAAAAAGTCCTAATCATAACATACTATTGGCCGCCAGCAGGAGGACCAGGCGTTCAGCGATGGTTGAAGTTTGTTAAATATCTTCGTGATTTTGATTGGGAACCTGTGGTTTATACAGTTGAGAATCCTAGTTATCCTGTTTTGGATAATACTTTGGAAGATGAAATACCTGAAGGAATTGAGGTAATTAAAAAATCAATTATTGAGCCTTACGGAATTGCAGGAAAAATTACAGGACAGAAAGATATAGACAAAGTAAAAGGAGGTTTCATTGATTCTGAAGAAAAGCAAAGTATGATGAAAAAAATTACAACTTGGATAAGGGGTAATTTTTTCATTCCTGATGCGCGTATGTTTTGGATAGAGCCTTCGTTTAAATTTTTAAAAGATTACTTATCTAAAAACAATATTGATGTAGTTATTTCTACAGGTCCACCACATAGTTTGCATCTTATAGCTTTAAAACTAAAACAAAAGTTAGGGGTAAAGTGGATAGCAGATTTTCGCGATCCATGGACTAATATTGATTATTACAATAAGCTAAAATTGACTCAATGGGCTGACATGAAACATCAACGATTAGAGCGTGATGTTGTAGAACAATCTGATAGGGTTTTGGTTGTTGGTAAAACCATGAAAGATGAATTTTACAGTCTTGGAGGCGAAAAGATTCATGTTTTACCCAATGGCTTTGATAATGAAATTTCAGAAGAGAAAGAAATAGCATTAGATGATAAATTTTCGATAGCACACATCGGGTCTATGAATGCCGATAGAAATCCATATCATCTTTGGGATGCAATAAGTGAATGCATCAAAGAAAATAAGGAGATAGGAGAACATATTCAGATAAAATTAGCAGGTACAGTAAGCCACGAAATTTTTGACACTTTAGAATTTTTCGGATTAGATAAGTATGTATATCACGAAAAGTATCTGAATCACAAAGATGTGATAGAATTTCAGAAAAGTTCGCAGATATTATTATTGGTATTAAACAATACTCCTAATGCAAAAGGAATTGTTACAGGTAAATTCTTTGAATACCTCAATGCTAAGCGACCAATATTAACTGTAGGACCTGAAGACGGTGATCTTGCAGAGATTCTTAAAGAAACTAAAAGTGGAGTAATAGTAGATTACAAGAAGAAAGAAGAAATGAAAGTTTTGATCAATAAGTATTTCGAAGATTTTAAATCGGGTAATTTATTTGTTGATTCAGAAAATATTGAAAAATATTCGAGAAGAAATATCACGGCTAAATTGGCTGAGGTAATGAATTCTTTGCAATAACTACAGGTTTCAAACCTATTAAAATATGAAAATATTAACAGTGTTAGGGGCTCGACCACAGTTTGTAAAAGCTGCGGTTTTGAGTAGAGTAATTTCTGAACGAGAAGGAGTAGAGGAGGTGATAGTTCATACAGGTCAGCACTACGATAAAAATATGTCTGATTTGTTTTTTGAAGAAATGGATATTCCCAAACCTAAATACAACCTCAATATAAACGGACTTAGCCATGGAGCGATGACTGGTCAGATGCTAGAGAAAATAGAAGAAGTTATTTTTGCAGAAAAGCCTGATGTATTAGTTGTTTATGGCGATACTAATTCAACAATTGCAGGAGCACTATCTGCAAAGAAATTAGGTGTAAAAGTTGTTCATATCGAGGCAGGTTTACGATCGTACAACATGGCTATGCCAGAGGAAATTAATCGTATTCTTACCGATAGAATTTCTGATTTGTTGCTTTGCCCTACACAAAGTGCTATCGATAATCTCGAAAAAGAAGGTTACTCTAATATTTCTACTAAGATTGTTAGAAGTGGCGATATCATGAAAGATGCTGTTGATTACTACAGTGTGAAATCTGAAGAAAAATCTAATGTTATAGCAAAGAATAATCTAGAAGGAAAGGATTTTATCTTGGCTACTATTCACAGACAAGAAAATACTGACAATCTACTTCGTTTAAAGAATATTTTTTCAGCTTTCGACAAAATAAATAAGCAAGGTACTCAAGTTGTTTTGCCACTTCACCCAAGAACAAAAGGGATATTAGAAAAAAACAATATTAAAACAGATATCAAAATTATAGATCCTGTTGGATATTTTGATATGCTCGAATTATTGAAAAATTGCAAGTTAGTAGTAACCGATAGCGGCGGATTGCAAAAAGAAGCATTTTTCAATAAAAAACACTGCGTCATTGTTCGTGATGAAACTGAGTGGGTAGAGCTTGTAGAAAATGGTTTTGCAGAAATAGTAGGTGCTGACACAGATAAAATAGTTTCGGCATTTGAGGAGTATTCAGTAAAAGAGTCAAATTTCGATATAGATTTATACGGAGTGGGTAGCGTTGGCGATAGGATTTGCGATGAGATACTAAAATTACATTTGTAGCTATATATAAATGCGAAAAAAGAGAAACATAATTTTGGTTACACCCTTTTTGAGTTCTTTCATTAAGACTGATATTTCTATTTTGGAAACGGAGTATAACGTATCAGTTAATACATATAATTGGAAGAATAAAATGCTAGCTCCATGGTTTCTTTTATTACAGTTTTTCTTTTTAGTGTTTAAACTTCCAAGTACGGATAAAGTTGTTGTTGAATTTGGAGGTTATTGGTCTGTTTTGCCAAGTGTTTTAGGTAAAATATTTAAAGTACCTGTTTATATAATTTTGCATGGTACCGATTGTGCTAGTATTCCAGAATTGAATTACGGAAGTTTGAGAATCCCATTGATGAAAAAAGCTTGTGGGGTGTCTTATAAAAATGCAACAAAGCTTTTGCCTGTGAGTGAATCTCTAGTTATCGTTGAAAACTATTATCAAAAAGATATTTCAAATAATCAGGGTTATAAATACTTCTTTCCAGAAATAACTACTCCATATGAAGTTGTATTTAATGGGATAGATGATAGTTATTGGAAAGTGGCCGATGAAAATCAGAAAGAAGATAAATCTTTTTTAGCAGTTTTTAGTGAGGAGCAGTTTTATTTAAAAGGAGGAGATTTAATTTTTGAAGTTGCTAAGAGATTTCCAGATTGCAAATTCAGAATAGTTGGAATATCTAAAACGAACCACACTAATGCCCCTACAAATGTAGAGTTGTTGGGTAGGTTGAGTTTAGAAGAGTTGAAACAACAATATCAGAGATCTCAGTTTCATTTTCAACTTTCGGTTATCGAAGGATTTGGTATAGCTGTATGTGAGGCTATGTTATGCGAATGTATTCCTATAGTTTCATCTGTAAATATTCTTCCAAAAATTATTGGAGATACTGGATTTGTTGTAGAAGAAAAGGATGTTAATCTATTGGAAAACACAATTAAAAAAGCTCTAAAAATTGAAGATAAAAAAGCAATGGGAATAAGAGCAAGGCAGAGAGTAGTTGATAATTTTAGTCTCGAAGCAAGGCGAGAGAAATTATTGATATCAATAGGAGATTAATAGTTTTAAAAAATAAAAATGAGTAAAAATATATATGTAATTGGCGTTTTTGATTTGTTTCATAGAGGTCATTTAGAGTTGTTGCGAAAAGCAAAAGCATTAGGAGATAGGTTGATTGTAGCAATCAATGGAGATGATATGGTTGCAAAATATAAGCGTAAACCTTTCTTTAATGAAATTGATAGACTTGAAATTATAAAAGCATTAGAAATTGTTGACGATGCTTTTGTTATTGATGTGTTCGATAATAAAGATGTACTTTTAGAATATAATATTGATGTGATAGTACACGGGAATGATTGGGATAGAGAAGGATATTTAGAACAAATACGTGTGTCTGAAAGTTTTTTGGAAGAAAACAATATTACTCTCGAATTTGTACCTTATACTTCGGGAATCAGTACATCTGATTTGATAAAGGAAATTAAAAATAGCTAAATGATTTTTCATCAGAATATAAAATTACCTATTGTACTCCGATTTGGATATGATACTATTTCTAAAGTTACAGAGATACTAAGCGAACACAATTTAGTGTTTACAAAGATTCTTGTTGTTTCTGGGCCTAGTTTCTCAAAAGATGTGGCTGATCGACTTTCTTTAGAAATTAAATCAGATAGGTATATACTTGAAAACAATACACTTGATTCATCAGAGCTTTTGTATAATTATATTGTAGATAATTATATAGATTTGGTCATAGCTGTAGGAGGGGGGAAAGTTCAAGATATGGTGAAATATTCTGGATTTAGAGCAAAAATCAATCAACTTATTATTCCAACAATCATCTCTAGTGATGGTCTAATTTCTCCAGTTGCCGTATTGAAGAATAACGAGGGTATAAATCAGAGTATAGGTGTTGAAATGCCTTTGGGAGTAATTATTGATCTAAATATTATTGGCAACACACCGTTGAAATATATTAGAGCTGCATATGGCGATTTAATATCTAATTTGTCAGCACTGAAAGATTGGAATTTAGCTGTAAAACATAAAAAAGCTTTGTCAAATGATTTTGCCTATCAGATGTCGAAAAATGCAGTTAATTCACTTGAAATTAATTCTTCGGAGTTAAATAAAAAGGATTTAGAATTACTAATAAATGGCCTTGTAAATTCAGGAATAGCAATGAGCTTATCCGGTTCTAGCCGTCCTTGTAGTGGGAGCGAACACGCACTTAGTCATGCAGTTGATTTCATTTGGAAAGAGAATACTTTCTTACATGGCGAAATGGTAGGTCTTTTTTCTTTATTAGTGTTTACTCTTTATGGTTTAGAACTAAGAAGTCAGCATAAAAGTTGGATAAAGACTTATTTTGATAAGATTGATTTTTTTGAAATTATAGAGTCAGAAGTTGGTTTAGAAGTTCTTTTCGAAAAAGCAAAAAATATCCGTCAGGATAGATATACAATACTCAATGAGATAGAATTTGCTGAGTTTAAAAATGCGTGGGACGAGACTAAGTCGTTAGTAACATCTATTTTAAAATCATAAGAATGGATCATTACGTAAATAAGATTTATGGATTTATACTGAATGTTATTTCCAAAATTATTCTTCTATTCAGCGAGCCTATAAATGGAAGGGTTTTGATAGGATGTTCTGAAGGGAAATTTTACAATGGAAATTCGAAGCAGTTGTTCGAAACGATGATGTCTCAGGGGAGAGATGTTTTTTTTATTACTAGAAATAAGCAAGTATTCAATGATTTAAAAAGAAAATATGGCAATAATGTTGTTTACTCGTATTCAATAGCTGCTTTGAGAGTATTTGTTTCTAGCAAGGTTATAGTTGTTTCTCATGGAGTATATGATATTACACCATTCGATATTTTTCATAAAAATAAAAAGGTAGTTAATCTTTGGCATGGTTTTACCTTTAAAACAATTGGAGCCTTGGTAAATGGATTGAGTGAGGAGTCAAAAGAGAAAATAAAATCAATTTATTCTAAAACGGAATTGATGATTTCTAGCTCGGAGGCAGAATCAGAAATTTTGAGTAAATCATTTGGTGTAGATATTTCTAAAATTAAAGTAACAGGATATCCTCGATATGATTTACTTACCCGTCAGAAAGACAAATCTATTTTAGAAAAATTATCGTTGCCAAAAGATAAAAAGTTGATATTGTATGCTCCGACTTTTAGGGATGTTGGAGATTTTTCAATTTTTCCATTTGATGATTTCTCATCCGAAAAACTATATAAATTTCTAGAAGATACAAATTCAATATTGTTGTTGAGGTTTCATAAAAATGATTTAAACAAAGTAGAGAGTAAGATTGAATTTAACGATAGAATTATAAATTTCAATCAGAAGGTACTTGAGGAAGTTAATGATATTTTACCATTTGTAGATTTATTAATAACAGATTATTCAAGTATTTTGATGGATTATGTGCTTTTAGATAAGCCTATGATATTTTTTCCTTATGATATAGAGGAGTACAAAAAAACAAGGGGATTCAATTTTGAAGTAGATTCATTTTATCCAGGGAGGAGTATTTTTAGTTTTAAGCAGTTTTTATCGGACGCTAATTTATTACTGAATGATTCTAGTATAGATAAAACTCTTAGAGACCAGTGCTTGAACAAATTCCATCAGTATAAAAAAGGTAATTCAACTCAGGCAGTAATAGATTTAATTGAACAGTTGTAGAAGAATGGGAATAGTAATAAATCAATCCATAAAAAATTTAATATTTACCTATCTAGGATTTATAATTGGGGCGGTGAATACCTTGTTTTTGTATCCTTACATTATGGATGCAAATTACTATGGATTGGTAGCTGTTTTACTTTCTACAGCTATGATTTTTTATCCTTTGCTTTCAATAGGAATGAGTAATGCCATAGTGAGGTATTACGCTAGATACAAAAGCAAAGAAGAAAAGGATAAGTTTATTAGTTTTACATTTATACTTCCTTTATTCATAATTATTCCGCTGTGGATAATCACAAATATATTTGAAACTCAAATTGCAAATGCTTTGAGTGATAAGAGTGAATTAGTGAAATATTACATTAAGTATATTTTTATATTCGCTGTTTTTGTAGGCTATTTTGAGGTTTTTTATTCTTATTCGAGGGTACAGTTAAAAAGTGTTTTTGGAAATATATTGAAAGAGATATCAATAAGGTTTTATGTTACTATTCTCATTGTTCTAATCTATTTTAATGTAATTACCGATCACCAATTTATAGTTCTATTAGCAACAGGGTATGGTGTTAGAGTTCTGTTGATGGGAGCTTACGTGTTTTATATTTCAGATTTCAGATTTAGATTTAGTTCTTTTGCGAAGTACAAAAGTGTTTTATTTTATTCGCTATTTGTTATCTTTTCTTCATCGGTTTCATTCATGGTGTTGGAGATAGATAAGTTAATGATTTCGCAATACATAGATTTGAAAAATGTAGCATATTATGCTGTTGGAGGTTTTATAGGTATTGTAGTGTCAGTTCCTGGTAGAGCGATGGTTCAGATTTTGGCACCACTTGTTTCAAAGGCTATTGCCGATAACGATTTGGTAGAAATAGAATCATTGTACAAAAAGAGTTCTATTAACTTGTTGGTAGTTTCTGGATTTGTATTTATGCTGATAGCTGTAAACGTAAAATTCCTGTACATGCTACTTCCTGATAAATATGTAGGAGGTGAGTTTGTTGCAATAATCATTGCTTTCAGTAAGTTGTACGATATGGCTTCAGGTATTAACGGAACTATAATTACTAATTCAAAATATTACAGATACGATTTACTATTTGGAGGGATATTGTTGGTGCTAACTATAATTACCAATATTGTTTTTATTAAGATATTTGGAGCTCTTGGAGCTGCAATTGCTACAGGGTTGAGTGTTATTACCTATAACTCATTGAAATTGATTTTTGTGAAACTTAAATATGGATTTCATCCTTTCTCACCAAAATCATTTGGTTTGTTTGTTGGAATAATGGTGTTGATTTCTGTTTTTTACTTTTCACCAGTAATTGTAAATCCAATTATTACAATTATTATTTTATCTATTCTTTTGGGAATAACTTTCTTTAGTTTCGTAATTATATACAAGCCTTCTGAAGATATTGATATACTTATAAAAAAGTATTTAAATAAAATATTTCATAAAAACTAATCAAGCTATTCTCCCAATTCGAAAAAAAGATACAAAACATAGTTTGATAACTATAATTTTATCTAAATTTGCACGCAATTAAAAAATAAATAATTGCACCTTATGTCATACCAAAAAATAGTTGGAGAAGGACTTACATACGACGACGTATTGCTAGTTCCAGCATACTCGCAAGTATTACCACGCGAGGTTTCTATAAAAACAAAATTCACAAGAAACATTACTTTAAACACGCCAGTTATTTCTGCTGCAATGGATACGGTTACCGAATCTGATATGGCAATTGCTATGGCTCGTGAAGGAGGTATTGGTGTTATTCACAAAAATATGACAATTGAGCGTCAGGCTGAATTGATTCGTAAAGTGAAGAGATCAGAGTCAGGAATGATTATAGATCCTGTAACTCTTGGACTAGATGCAGTTGTTGGCGATGCCGAGAATTTGATGCACGAACACAAAATTGGTGGAATCCCTGTAGTAGATAACGATGGCAAACTTGTTGGGATTGCTACAAACAGAGATTTGCGTTTCGAAAAGGACATGGCTCGACCAATAGTTGATGTTATGACTAAAGAGAATCTTGTTACTACTTGTGTTGGTACTTCACTTGAGCAGGCAGAACAAATTCTTCAGAAAAATAAGATTGAAAAATTACCAGTAGTTGACGATAACTATAAATTAGTTGGGTTAATTACTTTCCGCGATATTACTAAAGTTCAAGTTAAGCCAAATGCAAACAAAGACAGTTACGGTCGTTTGCGTGTAGCTGCTGCACTTGGTGTGACTTTCGATTCTGTAGAGCGTGCAAAAGCACTTGCTGCCGAAGGTGTTGATGCTGTTGTTATCGATACAGCTCACGGACATACAAAAGGTGTTGTAGATGTACTAAAGGCTGTTAAAGAAGCAGTGCCAGGGGTAGATGTTGTTGTTGGAAATATTGCAACTGCTGCTGCAGCCAAATATTTGGTAGAAGCTGGTGCAGATGCTGTAAAAGTAGGTATTGGACCAGGATCTATTTGTACTACACGAGTTGTTGCAGGTGTTGGATATCCACAACTTTCTGCTGTTATGGAAGTAGCTGAGGCTCTTAAAGGCACAGGAGTTCCTGTTATTGCTGATGGAGGTATTCGTTACACAGGAGATATTCCTAAAGCAATTGCTGCCGGAGCAGATTCAGTGATGTTAGGTTCTCTTTTGGCAGGTACAAAAGAAGCACCAGGAACAACCATTATTTACGAAGGACGTAAGTTTAAGTCTTACCGTGGAATGGGTTCTGTAGAGGCTATGCAAAAAGGTTCTAAAGACAGATATTTCCAAGATGTTGAGGATGATATCAAGAAACTTGTACCAGAAGGAATTGTTGGTCGTGTGGCGTACAAAGGGGAGTTAAACGAAAGTATGCACCAGTTTATTGGTGGACTTCGTGCAGGTATGGGTTATTGTGGAGCAGCTGATATAGATGCTCTTAAAGAAGCTCAATTTGTAAGAATTACTTCTTCAGGTATTGCTGAATCTCACCCTCACGATATTACAATTACAAACGAAGCACCAAATTATTC
>CAZIYK010000001.1:31444-33199 GCA_964543445.1 uncultured Flavobacteriales bacterium | reverse complement strand
AATATATGCTAATTATTTCTTATCAGCATAAGTATAGATATTTGCATAATATTCATCTGCCATTCTATCAGCATCAAAGAAAGGAGCAACTTCTTTCATTGAATTCATAACAATCTTATTCCAAGTTTTTCTTTCTTTATCCTTGTAGTAAGTAGGAATAATTTCGTTTTCAAGAATATCAAACAATTTGTCCATATCTCTAATATCTTGCTCGTGATTTGGCAAGTTAGTATCAGTTACAGGAACTATGAATGAATTGTGACCTGACTCCTCTGGAGTAGTGAATTCGCAAACCCAACCATCGTAAGTAGATAAGTTAACAGATGCATTCATTGCAGCAGTCATACCTGAAGTTCCAGATGCTTCGCGAGTTACACGAGGGTTGTTTAACCATACATCAGAACCTTCTTTCATTTTTCTTGAAAGTTTCAATTCGTATCCTGTAAGTACAGCCATGTTCTTATACTGACGACTTAAGTGTACCAAACTATTGAAAGTGTTGATAGCACCGTAATCTCTTGGATAAGGCTTACCTCCCCAAATAATTTGTATAGGCATTTCTGTTCTTTCCATTAATCTACGGAAACGTTGGAAATCTCTAGTAATTAAATCAGGACGTTTGTATTCTGCAAATCTTCTAGCCCAAACAACTGTTAGAACCTCTGGATCCATTAATTTTCCAGTTTGATCAGCCACTTCTTCAAAGAATCTTGACTTAAGACGTTGCTTACGAGCATCTAGTAAATCTAAATCTTCTTTTTCTAAAGCTTCTTCTAAAAGACGATCCTTCCAATATTTCTTATTCTGAGCATTAGTTACATGTAATATAGGTGCAATATTGTCGTATCCTTCCCACATTCCACGAGATACTTCTCCGTGAAGTTTAGAAACTCCATTAGCAACGTGACTCAAACGTAATGCAGCAAGAGAGTGATTAAACACATCGTCTGCAATACCTGTTATATTTCTTACTTCATCAAGATGAACTCCATTGAAGAAACTCATGCTATTAAGTAAGTTTATATCGTGCTTCTCATTTCCTGCTTCTTCAGGTGTATGAGTTGTAAAAATCATTTTAGACTTTAATTTATCTAAATCATTCCATTTACTATGTAAGTGGAAAGCAGCAGATAAAGCGTGAGCTTCGTTTAAGTGATAAACATCTGGCTCGTAGTTTAACTCGTCTAATAATTTTGCTCCTCCAATACCAAGGATTATACTCTGTGCAATCTTAGCTTTAGGATCAGAATCATACAAGTTGAATGTTGCTGATTTTCCTAAATAATCGTTTTCTGGTAAATCTGTTGACAAGAAGAACATAGGTACTGTTCCAAAAGTTTCAGGCTTTAAGAACCAAGCTTTAACCCAAACATCAGCACCGTTAATTTTAATTGTATATTTAATTCCTGTATCTACTAAATAATCATAGTATTTATTAAGGAATTCAGCCTTCATTGTTCTATCCTCATTACGAACTTGATCGTAGTAACCCTTTTTCCAAAGGATTCCAATACCAATTAAGTTTTGTTTAAGGTCGTAAGCGCTACGCATGTGCGAACCTGCTAAGAATCCTAATCCTCCTGAGTATATCTTTAAACTTTGGTCTATTGCAAATTCCATAGAGAAGTAAGCTACGCTCTTCTCATATTTCTTATCAAACTTGTAAGGATGCCTATACGCTTCCGGTAATAATTGTGACATAATTCATGTATTTAATTTGTGTATTAGTAACTTTGCTTTTGCTGTATGCATTTC
>CAZIYK010000001.1:0-31344 GCA_964543445.1 uncultured Flavobacteriales bacterium | reverse complement strand
TAATTCATGTATTTAATTTGTGTATTAGTAACTTTGCTTTTGCTGTATGCATTTCCTCTTTTTTTAACATCAGAAACGCATTTATTTTATGTAATGTTTATTACACTTTCAGCATCAAAGCGGAGCAAATATATAAAATTTTGTCAAATAACAAAGTTTGACAAATATTATCGACAATACATCATAAAAAGTACAAGGGCAATCATAAAAACAATGTAAATTTGCCATATGGAATTTTTTGAATTTCAACTGCCAAATGGCTTAAGGATAGTCCATAAGAATGTGGAAAGTCCTATTGCTCATTGTGGTTTTGTGTTGAATATAGGTACTAGAGATGAAAATAAAGATGAGCAAGGAATTGCTCATTTTATTGAGCACACAATATTTAAAGGAACGGCAAAACGTAGAGCTTACCATATTTTGTCTAGATTAGATGATGTTGGTGGCGAAATTAATGCGTTTACTACTCGCGAAGATATTAGTGTGTATGCTTCTTTTTTGAACGAATATTACGATAGAGCAATCGAACTACTTTTTGACATTGTTTTTTCCTCTACTTTTCCCGAAAAAGAGTTAGAAAAAGAAAAAGATGTGGTAATAGACGAGATTAACTCTTATAAGGACAGTCCTTCAGAATCTATATTTGACGAAATAGAAGAATTAGTATTTAAAGACCATCCTCTAGGAAAAAACATTCTTGGTACTCCTGAAATAGTTAAAACTTTCGATAAGACAAAAGTCCTTCATTTTCTGGACGAAACATTTTCTACTTACGAGATGGTTTTTACATCTATAGGTAAAATATCAGAAAAAAAGCTGAAAGGAATTATTGAAAAATATGCTAGTCATATTCCTGCAAAACACAGAAAAAGAAAAAGGACACCTGTTGGAGAATACAAAGCTACTTTTGTAGAAAAACAGATGAACAACTATCAGACTCATGCTGTAATTGCAAATAGAGCTTACGATGCAAATCATGAAAAAGTTACTGCTTTAGTCTTGCTAAACAATCTTTTAGGCGGTACAGGAATGAATACTAGGCTTAATTTGAATATTAGAGAAAAGTATGGTTTCACCTATAATTTAGAGTCGTTCTATACTCCTTATAGTGATACAGGTATTTTTGGCATTTATTTAGGTACAGACAACAACTATGTAGAAAAAACTTTAAAACTTGTTTTGCGAGAGATGAGGATGCTAAGAGATAAACCACTTGGAGTGCTTCAGCTTAGTAAAGCAAAAAAACAACTAATCGGCCAAATGGCTATTAGTCAAGAAAATAATTCTAATTCTATGTTGTCGTTTGGAAAAGCTCTACTTACATTTGGTAAAATAGAATCATACGACTCTGTAATTTCAAAAATCAATGCAGTTACTGCAGAAGAGATTCAGGAAGTAGCAAGAGAAATTTTTGAACCATCTAGTTTAACTACACTTATTTATAGAGCAAGATAGTATTGTATATAATTTTAATTAATCGGAATATGAAAAAGGTAATTCTTTTATTTCTAATGGTATCTGCAAATGTTTTTGCACAAAATTCTAAAGCAGATATGGTCAAATTCTTTCACCATGTAGAAAAACTCGGTGCAATGAATGGGTTTGTACACGATTTAGAAGTAGGTAAAAAATTCAAAGAACAAACGAAGATAAAACCTGCTAAACATATGGTAGAGTCGCATGCTTTGGTTGATGTATCGGCAGGAGCAATTCTTTCAATAAGCGAAGAAACTGATAGAGTTAGAATAATTCAGGTTATAGATAGCAAAGGAAAAACTTTTGCTGTTTTTAGCGAGCCAGGAGAATACGAAATAGAAGTACCTGACGATTTCATCTATATTTATATGAGAACAGAGTACGATCCTAACAAACCAAACGACAAACAAGAAGCGATTGAATTAGCTAAGTCTACAAAAATCATATCTGATTCTCAAGGTGCTTTCACTGGTAGAGAAATGTAATTTTTCGTTGAGATACTATCATAGAATGTGATAGTATCTCAATAAAAACCTATCCAAATCAGACTATTCCATCTCCTTTCTGAGAAAATCAACGGTAAATCCTTTTTTCTTTTCTATAATTTCTTCGGGAGTTCCTTCCAACAATATTTTACCTCCGCCCTTTCCTCCTTCAGGACCTATATCTATAATATGGTCGGCAAGTTTTATTACATCCATATTGTGCTCAATTATAAGCACCGTATTTCCTTTATCAACCAACACTTTAATTACGTCCATCAACACTCTTATATCTTCGAAATGAAGTCCTGTAGTAGGTTCATCTAGTATGTAGAAAGTATTTCCTGTATCGCGTTTACTCAACTCGGCAGCCAATTTTATACGCTGTGCTTCTCCTCCAGATAATGTTGTTGATTGCTGTCCTAGAGTTATATATCCTAAACCAACATCTTGTAAAGTTTTAAGTTTACGATATATTTTAGGGATATGTTCGAAGAATTTAACAGCTTCGTTCATTGTCATATCCAACACATCAGAAATAGATTTTCCTTTGTAACGGATTTCTAAAGTTTCTCTGTTAAATCGCTTTCCTTGGCAACTTTCGCAATGCACATGAACATCTGGCAAGAAATTCATTTCTATGGTTCTAATTCCTGCACCTTCGCAAGTTTCGCAACGTCCGCCTTTTACATTAAAAGAAAAACGACCTGGTTTATACCCCCTAATTAAAGCCTCGGGAGTTTTGGCATATAAATTTCTAATTTCCGACAAAACACCTGTGTATGTTGCAGGATTCGATCTCGGAGTCCTACCAATAGGACTTTGATCTATTGCAATAACTTTATCTATATGTTCTAATCCTTCTATCGACTTGTATTTTAAAGGAACTTTTACGGCTCTAAAGAAATGATGATTCAGTATAGGATATAGAGTTTCATTAATCAAAGTAGATTTCCCTGATCCCGAAACTCCTGTTACAACAATTAATTTTCCTAATGGAAAATCAACAGAAACATTCTGTAAATTATTTCCAGATGCCCCTTTTAGCGAAAGGAATTTCCCATTTCCTTCTCTTCGTTTTGCAGGTATCTCAATAGACTTTGTTCCATTCAGATAATCTGATGTATGAGTGTGAGTTTGTAAAATTTCGTCAGGTGTACCTTGACTAACAATTTCTCCACCATGACGACCAGCTCCAGGACCAATATCGAGTACATAATCAGACTGTAGAATCATATCCTTGTCGTGCTCAACTACAATAATTGAGTTCCCAACATCTCTAAGCTTTTGAAGAGATTTTATCAATCTTTCATTATCTCTTTGATGAAGACCTATACTCGGCTCGTCTAAAATATAAAGAACACCCACAAGTTGCGATCCAATCTGGGTAGCAAGCCTAATACGCTGAGCCTCACCTCCCGAAAGTGTTTTACTACTTCTATCTATTGTTAAATAGCTTAACCCCACATCTACCAAGAAAGATAATCTATCCTTAATCTCCTTGATTATTTCAGAGGCTATTATCAGTTGTTTTTTGCTGAGTACTGAGTCTATTTTGTTTACAAAATCCAATAAATCAGAAATATCCATTTGTGCTAAATCGGATATATTCTTGCCATCAATCTTGAAAAACAATGATTCTTTCTGCAATCTCTGACCTTTACATTTTGCACAAACTTCCTCGTTCATGTATTCTGATGCCCATCGTTTTATAGATGCAGAATTAGATTCTTTATATTGATCTTCTATAAAATGAACTATTCCTTCAAAATCTATTTTGTACTCTCTAGTAATACCTATATTTTCTTTTTTTACTGAAAATTTCTCATTCCCACCATACAGTATTACATCCATTGCAGCTTTAGGGATATCCTTGATTGGAGTATTCATATCGAAACCATATCGAGCACCAATTATCTGCAACTGACTAAAAATCCATGATTTTTTTTGTTCTCCAATAGGTGCTATACCCCCATTTTTGATACTTAGATTATTATCTGGAATAATTTTTTTTACATCAACTTCTTTCACAACTCCAAGTCCGTTGCAATGCTTACAAGCTCCTTTAGGTGAGTTGAATGAAAAAGTGTTAGGTTCGGGACTAGGATAAGCAATTCCCGAAGTAGGACACATCAAACTTCTAGAGAAAAACCTGACATTCTTATTTTCGAAATCAGCAACCATCATTACGTTATTACCGTGATACATTGCTGTTTCTATAGAATCGGCCAATCTCTTGTCGACATATTCATCAACAACCATTCTGTCGATAACAGTTTCTATGTCGTGATTTTTGTATCGGTCCAAACGCATTCCATGTACTATCTCACGGATTTCGCCATCAACTCTAACTCTTACAAAACCTTGTTTCGATATATTTTCGAAAAGCTCGCGATAATGACCTTTCCTTGATTTTATTACAGGAGCAAGAATTAATATTTTTTCACCAGCAAAATCTTTTTTTATTAATTCAGCAATTTGATCATCGTTATACTGAACCATCTTCTCGCCAGTGTTGTAAGAATATGCATCGGCAGCCCTAGCATAGAGTAACCTTAGGAAATCGTAAATTTCGGTAATTGTACCAACGGTTGATCTAGGATTTTTATTTACAGTTTTCTGTTCAATAGAAATAACAGGACTCAAACCTTCAATTTTATCGACATCTGGTCTTTCTAGTCCTCCAAGAAATTGACGTGCATAAGCCGAAAAAGTTTCGATGTATCTACGTTGACCTTCAGCATAAATTGTATCGAATGCTAATGATGATTTTCCACTACCACTCAAACCAGTTATTACAACTAGCTTTTCGCGAGGAATAGTTACATCAATATTCTTTAAATTGTGTACCCTTGCACCGTAAACTTCTATATTATTGTCCTCTATTGCCATATCCTGTAGAAAATAAGTTTGCAAATTTACGATTTTTTAATGTGTTATTGTTTTAATGTTGTGATGTTCTATTGTTATCAGTCATTTAATTAGGACAATGGACTATGATTTTAGGCTAAATGAACAAATAAAAGTTTGCAACATTGAAATAAAACTTTACATTTGCAGCGCTCTATTTTTGAAGTGAGTACAGTTAATTTACTGTGTTTTACATCAAAGAAGTTATAGTTCCCCGACTTACCTAAGGGTGTCTATAACATTTATTTACAATTACTTGATAAAAGTTTTTGTCAATAAGTATTTATTAACTATTTTTGCAGTCCGAAAAAAATTAAAAAAGGATTTACAAAAAATACATTATAATAAAATGAGAAAAGGAATTCATCCAGAGAACTATAGAGTTGTTGCCTTCAAAGATATGTCGAACGGCGAAACTTGGTTGACTAAATCAACAGTAGAAACTAAAGATACTATCGAGATTGATGGTACTGAGTATGCATTAGTGAAATTAGAAATTTCTAATACATCTCACCCATTCTATACAGGTAAATCTAAACTTATCGATACTGCAGGACGTATTGATAAATTCAAGAACAAATACGCAAAATACAAGAAGTAATTTTCTTAAAATATATACTAAGAGCTTTTCATTTATTTGGAAGGCTCTTTTTTTTGTGCTTATATTTGCCGTGTAGAAAAACAGAGCATGTGCAGTGCTCGTAAAAAAAATCCTGATGAATTACATTTTGTTTGACGGTGAAGAACGTGACAACCTCTTGCCATTAACTTATACCAAACCTGTTGCAGAACTGCGTATTGGTATTCTAACTATTCGCGAAAAGTGGGAAAAATACCTTGGGTATACAACATCAACTCTTACTGAAGAATATTTAAGCAAAAAATTTCCAATAGTAGAAGCTGATATAAATTTGATGATAAATTCATCTTTTTGCCCTACTGAAAAATTAGTAGACCTTCTAAAATCCCTAAAAGAAAAAGAGGCAGTTTATTACAACGACAAATTGTTAGCTTTTGTAACCGTAAAAGACGAAGAACCTGAGCTGAGCGAATATAATAGAATAGACTTTGGAGGAGATTTGTTGCAAATTGAGTATCCATGGGATATTTTCTTAAATAACAGTCGTGCCTTGCAGGAGGATTTTGATTTAATCACTGCAGGTAGAGAATCTCAACCAATCAGCCCTACAAATAGAGTGCTTAATCCTGAAAACATTTTTATTGAAGAAGGTGCACAGGTAGAATTTGCTATACTTAATGCTAAAGATGCTCCTATTTACATAGGCAAAAACGCTTTAATTATGGAGAATGTTTCTGTTAGAGGAGGTTTGGCTCTTTGCGAAAATTCAACTATTAAAATGGGTGCCAAAATATACGGAGCTACAACAGTTGGCCCGTTTAGTACTGTTGGTGGAGAAGTTAAAAATATTGTTATATCAGCATACTCAAATAAAGGTCATGATGGATTTTTAGGTGATTCTGTTTTAGGCGAATGGTGTAATCTAGGAGCTGATACAAATAATTCGAATCTTAAAAACAACTATGCCGAGGTTAAGGTTTGGAATTATCCCGAAGAGCGATTTATCCCTACAGGACTTCAGTTTTGCGGATTAATAATGGGCGATCATTCTAAAGCTGCAATCAATACCATGTTCAATACTGGAACCATAGTTGGTACTAATGCTAATATTTTCGGTGCTGGATTCCCTCGAAACTTTGTTCCTTCATTTACTTGGGGAGGTGCTTCTAAAACAGTTACCTATAAAACCAACAAAGCAATTGAAACTGCAAAATTAGTTATGGCACGAAGAAATGTAGAGTTTACAGAAGTTGACAAGGAAATATTTGAACACCTGTTTGAAGAAACATCTAAATACAGAAGAGACTAGATTAACACATTTCTCAACCTGCAAACTACAATTACATAAAAAAGGACTTCCAAAAAAACATTGGAAGTCCTTATATTTTTATAACAATTTATTACCGCTACAAAGTACCACTCTTCATTCTACAATCGTGCAACTCTCTATTAAGTTTCGTTACACGCTCCAGATTACTTTTCTTATAATCTTCAAATTCCTCTGTTAAATCAGAGAATTTCGCTTTTGCTTCGTTGGTTATTACGTGACTCTGCTTATATAAGAAAAATAACACCCCAGATAAAACTAGAAGTAAAAACGTAATCGAATACATTAAAAATGCAAAAGTACCTTTAGAAACATCAAACCCTAAAGTTGAAAAACTATCTTCTCTAGTTAAACTCTCGTCTAATTTAGCTTGAGTTTCTTGCAACTTAGACTCAAGTGCACTTACATTAGCATTCAAATCTGATATTACTTGTTTATCCTCCGAAATTTTAGTTTCTAGTGTGTTTATTGTATCGTTTACAGCTTTGAAAAGCTCGTTTATCTGATACTCTTTAAATGACATGTATCCTTGCCAAACATTTAAATTTCGCTTAAATGTTGAGAATTGTTTCTTTAACGTAGTTTCTTGCTTCCAAGCCTGTATGTCTTTTGCATATGTTGAAAACGAAAACGTCATCAATAAAACCACAATTGTCAATCTCTTTATCATCTCTTTTTCTTTTAATTATCTAATCGCAACTAAAATAATCAACTATTTTACATCAATAAATCATCCCACTCCATCTAATAAATAAAATAGCATAACTGATTAAAATATAAATTATTAAAGTCTGTGCAAATATATAACATTCATACAACTTATAAGAATGTAATATTTGTATTTCGAATTGAAGAGATTTAACAGCAATAAAACTGTATTTTACAATACCTTAACAAGGTTATTAAAGCAAATAAAAATCATCTAAAAGGAGAAAATTCCACATTGAAATCTATTGATAATTAAGATGCAAATTCGTAACTTATTAAAAGTAAAAAAACGTGTTTGGTTTGAATATCGTCAAGAAAACATATAGGCATATCACAAGCTTTTTCCCAATAAAACTTTTATTAGTTCAGTTGAGAACAAGCTTGTTTTTACTCGTTTTTTGGCCGATAATTATTACTTTCATTACTGGTGATCTTGCCAATATGTATGGACTTAGATATTTGTTTATCGCTCCAGAATATTTCAATCACGTTAACTTTTGGTCGTTTTTTATCGTGGGGATTTTCTTTGGATTATTCACCATGACTTTTCACGTTACATCATACGTTTACCTAAGTAAATTTTTTCCATTTTTAGCAACTCTCGATAGACCACTTTTACGATTTGCTATCAACAATTCCTTAGCTCCAACTATTGCTACTTCTTTTTATTTTTATTCTGTTTTCAATTTCCTGTATTTCACAGAGAACATGAGCATTAAAGATATATTCATATTGCTTTTGGCTTTTGCAATAGGCTCTACCCTGATTATATCGTTAATGTTCACCTATTTCTTCTCTACCAATAAAAACATACTTGACCTATTGGGAGGAAAAGTTGGAGACAAGCTGAAGAAAACCATCAACAAACCACTAAAAGTAATAATCAAAAAAGAAAAAAATTCAGAAAAAATATCTGATGACAGCCAGAAAATAAAATACTATTTCAAACAACCTTTCTACATAAAACTTGTTAGACCTACAAAACATTATGACAAGGAAGTTTTGTTAAATGTTCTGCAACAACACCATCACAATGCAGGTTTATTAATGTTGGCAATAATCTTAATGATGTTTATTTTAGGGATTTTCTCCGATCAAACATTTCTTCAAATTCCTGCATCTGCGACAATTCTACTTATTTTTTCGCTGTATATGATGTTTGTAGGTGTTTTGCAAACATGGTTTAAAGGTTGGGCTTTTACGGTAACCGTTATAATATTGATTGTAGTAAACTACTATTCTCCATTAATACTCGAAAGCAAACAAAGTAAAGCTTATGGATTGGACTATACCACAAAATCAGAATACAACAATGATAGTTTTAATGAGATTTCTAATGATTCTATTTTCAGAAATGACTATGTAATAGGTCTTAACACCCTTAATAAATGGAAGAAAAAAAATACTAATCTCGCTAATGGCAAGCCGAAATTGGTTTTAATAAATACTAGTGGAGGTGGTTTACGTTCTACTCTTTGGACTTTCAATGTATTAAATTCATTAGATTCTGTATGTGGATTTAATATCATGAAACACACTCACCTAATAACTGGAGCTTCTGGAGGAATGCTAGGCGCCGAATATTACAGACAACTTTATCGTTCACACCTTAAAAAGTGTTTTACAAAAAACTACCCTATTTATTATGATAAATTAGGGAAAGACATTCTTAACCCTGTAATGTTTACTCACGTAGTGAACGACCTTTTCTTTCCTTTCAAAAAATACGAGTACAACAATATTGAATACATCAAGGATAGAGGCACTGTACTAGAAAATCAGCTTAACGAAAATACTGATTCTATAATGGATATGCCTATTAAAGCACTCGCCAAAGCAGAAAAGAATAGCGAAATACCTATGATGATTTTTTCTCCTACAATTATCAACGATGGGAGGAAATTACTCATATCTCCAACTCCCATATCGTATTTGACATACAACAAATCAGCAGAAAACAAACACAAGGATATAACCGAGTATGATGCTGTTGAATTCAGAAGATTATTTGCAAAACAAGGTGCCGACAATCTACGATTATTGTCCGCATTGCGTATTAGTGCATCGTTCCCGTACATTAGTCCAATGGTAGAATTGCCTTCTAATCCACGTGTGTCGCTAATAGATGCAGGAGTTAGAGACAACCTAGGATTCGAGCTTTCATTAAGATTTATAAATAGATATAGCGAATGGATAAAAGCCAACACTTCGGGAGTGATGATAATTCAGATTAAAGCTTACAGTCAGTCGAAAATTAAAATTGAAGACCAAGAATACAATCTGAAAAATGCTTTTTTAGAACCTATAACAGGGGTGATTAATAGTTTTTCAACCATACAAACCTACAATCAGAATCAATTGAAAGAATATGCTTTTTCTAACCTAGATTTTGACGTCGATATGATTTCATTTAATCTTTTCGAAAAAGAAGAAGGAGTATCTCTTTCATGGCATTTAACATCTATAGAAAAAAAGCAAATACTCAAAGCTAAAAACCTAGAAAGCAACAAATTAGCTTTTAAAAAATTTAAAGAATTATTAGATCTAAAACAATAGCACGAAACAATGAAATACAATAACATTTACAGCAAAAGCAACAATGGTTTATTAAAGATAATTATAAACAGACCTTCTAAATTAAATGCTCTGAATAGAGAAACTATCAATGAACTCTCTGACGCATTTAAAGAAGCAGAGAAAGATCCTAAAACCAAAGTAATAATAATTACTGGCGAAGGAACAAAAGCTTTCATAGCAGGTGCTGACATCTCTGAATTTGCAAATTACAATCAGGAACAAGGAAGAGAACTATCAGCAGAAGGACACAGAAAACTTTTCGATTTAGTAGAAAACTTATCTACACCAGTTATTGCTGCCATAAATGGTTTCGCTTTAGGAGGAGGACTTGAATTAGCTATGGCTGCACATTTCAGAGTAGCATCAGAAAATGCTAAAATGGGATTACCTGAAACTTCATTAGGTGTAATCCCTGGATATGGTGGCACTCAGAGATTAACTCAACTTGTTGGCAAGGGAAAAGCTATGGAGATGATAATGACTGCAAGCATGCTAACGGCAGATGAAGCAGAGAAATACAACCTTGTGAATTACGTTGTTCCTTTAGAAGAACTAATTCCTTTTTGTGAAGAATTAGCATCAAAAATAATGAAGAATTCCCCTATCGCCATTTCTAGTGCAATTAAAGCAATTAATGCATCAACAAACAACTCTGTAAATGGATTTGATGTAGAAATCGAAGAATTTGGAAATTGTTTTGCTACTGAAGACTTTAAGGAAGGAACTTCTGCTTTCTTGGAAAAAAGAAAAGCTAATTTTATAGGAAAATAGATAATCTGAATCAACTATGAATAAAGAGCCTTCAACACCTCTAGAGACTTTGGTTCTTTAAAACTAGAAACATGCATGGTAAAATATTGCATCATCAATTTCAATAAATTATTACGTTGAATTTTATTCAGAACAACATCATTTGATTCTATAAGATTAGTTGATAAAAAAGTTTTTAGATTATCAATTATCTCTCCTGAAAACAAGTATGGAGTATTTTTATCGAAATCGTAAAATACTCCGTACTCTAAATCAAAATACGTCTTTGAGTCATCATCTAAACGAGGATAAAAACCAAGATGCTTGGTCAACTCTATTAGAAATGAAATATGAAAATTTGCGTAATCTTCTAATTCATCTAAATAATGAAATGATGACACCAAATAATCATACAATAATTCATTAGGATCTTCCTCTCGTAATGTCAATTCTAAAATTTCAGCAATGAACATGGTAAGACCTGACTTGATAGGATCAGAATGAACCGTTTTATAAAAAAAATTAGATTTAATTTCTTTTAAACTTTTAAGTTCAGCATCTGCTCTCTTAGAATAAGTAACTACCTCAACCATTGATAAAGGTTGAAATAAACCCAAAACACTATTCTTCTTTTTCTTCTTTACACCCCTTGCAATTACAGATATTATCCCTTTTTGCTTTGAATAGCACTTGAGTATTACACTTGTATCAGAATAATTACGCGATCTTAAAACTATTGCATCAAAAACCTGTTGCATATTTTAATTAACAATAAGAATTTTTGTAATAGTTGTGTCTTTACCATCTTCACTAACTGCAAAAACTAAATACACCCCTGACGAAGCTTTGTATCCACTTAAACTACGTCCATTCCATACTGCTTGACCTCCCTGTGATGTAGTTTCGAAAATTAGATTTCCATTAACATCGGTAATCTTCACATTAGTTTTATCTGTTAATCCTTTTATATAAATATCACCGTTGTAATCAGGTCGTACTGGATTTGGATAAGCATATACTTTTGAGAATCCATCGCCACCCACAGTTGCATTTCCTTTATAAGAAATCAAACCTTTTGATGTAACAAAATACACCATTCCTGTTTCTGGATCTATATCCAAATCATAAATCTGGTTAGATAATAATGGCGAATTTTCTTCTGTAAAATGATGAATAGTTTTCTGTCCATTAGCTGAAGTGTAATAAACACCTCCTGACTCCGTAGCAAACCATTTGTTATTTGCTCCATCAACTACAATCTTGTTTATTGTCTGATTTCCTAAAAGCTTCTTACCTACCCCATCTTCATTTATTATTATTGGCTCCGCTTTGTAATAATTAGACTCAAACATTTCATCAATATCTCTAAAAATCACTAATCCCAATTTTGTACCTATCCACGCAACATTATTTTTATCTATGGCCACAGTATTTACTCTCATATCAGGTAAATTACCTGAATTTTCGGAAGTAGAAAATTTCAACATTTTATCATCGCCTGTTGAATCAAAAGAATCCCCTTCGTTGTACACCCAAACACCATCACTTCTTGTCCCTATCCATTTATTCCCATTCTGATCTATAGTAATTCCAGACATACCATCATCATGTCCTAATGTAGCTTTTTTAAACGAAAACGAATTCCAATCGCCATTTTTCATACGTACTACAAATGGTCTTTCTACATTCCATCCATTAGCAACCCACAAATTTCCATCTTTATCAAATACACTCCCCCCTAACCTTATACTTACATAATTAGGATCTGAATAAAATAATTTCTGAATATGATAATTAGTATTTTCTTCAACCCACAGCTCTACTCTCTCATTATCTTGCAATTCCAAAAGCCCTTTCCCCCATGAGCTCATATAAATATGATCCGGATTTGATGGATCAATAGCAACATCAACTAGATCCCTAACATTCCCAAAATCAGATGGAGGTATATATGACCAATCTTTTGTATCGAAAATATCATACCCCATATTTCTACCTTTTGGCGCATAACCTGGAGAATAATATCCATATACTACATATAGTTTCTTAGGTCCTGTCTTTATTCTAAATGCGTAGTTTTTATGCGGACCCTCTGGTACAACGTATTTCCAATTACCATTTTCATATATCGCCAAACCATCAGTGCCTGTTGCTATGAATTTTCGAGAATTTGAAACAATAGTAGATTTTGCACCTAAACTAGACTTACTTATAGTTTCGACAAGTTTAATATCCTTATCAAAAATATAAACATTATTGTTAGCAGAAAACGTAAGATTTTCACCATCTGATTTAATTTTATTCACACCTGAATAACTATGTAATAATTCCCAATTTGAATTTTTCAACAAGTATTGCTTGTTTGAACCTTCAGAATTATTAGCTATTACATTTCCATTAATCGTGGCTATAGAATTAAACTTAGTTGAGGAATTAACTCCTATATTTTGCAATTTCCACTGATTATAATCAACCAAATATGGACTATTAGCATCAGCTTTATATACTCCTATATTTGTTGCTGCAAAAATTAAATTATCTAAGAGCGTGATGTCGTTTACATAAATATGACTCCCATTTACTCCAAAATAAAAAGTATCACCAAACTCCTCTCTAAAAACATTATACTCCACTATACCGAATGGAGTTCCAAGATAAATTTTATTGCCAAATTCAGCTATTGCATTTATTGATTTTTCACCAGATACTGATGAGTTCTTAATGTCATTAACATGAGAAATACGCCCATCAGAATAAATAATACTAAAACTACCTGTTTCATATCCAACCACGAAAGCATCATCATTTTCCAATGATTTTATTGATGTAATTCTATCGCCTTGTAGACCGTTAATTTTAGAGAATTTAACTAAGCTATTATCGTCCTTATCAAAAATAAACACCCCATACTCACTAGCAACAACAACCTTACTTCCCCACGTACACAAATCAGAAGTTTCGTTATACGAAAGATGATCAGACCATTTAGAATTATTCTGCGAAAAGCCTACTGTAGCTACAAAAGTTAAAATCAGTAATATAAATTTATGTAATTTCATTTACACCTTAATTTTCATATTAAAATAGACAGTATATGGAAATAAAAATTAATTATCCTTTACTCTGTCATTGTAATTAGGTTGCAATATAGGTAAAAACAAAATTGCAACATCCAATATGTAAATCTATGATATTATTTTTTTAGTACTTTTACGACAAGCCATAATAATAGTCAAACATATTTCATATAGATATTTAATCTATTGATTTATAAAAAATAGAACAATGAAAAAACATTTACTTACTGTAATACTTGTAATAACATCGTTTACTTTAGCATTTTCTCAAGACATCAATACCGATAAAATAATTAAGAAAACGGGAGATGTGATTGAATGTAAGATTCAAACAGTCGGTCAGGACTATATAAGATATCATTTAGAGGAGAGACCAGATGTCAATATTGAAATAGACCTTTATAAAGTAAAAAAGATAATTTTTGCTAACGGCAAAGAAATGGAAATTGCTAAAAACAATTTTGAAGATAAAGACAACTATGGCACCGACAGTAAAAATGCTTTCAAAGTAGATTTCTTATCTCCTTTGTACGGCTATACCGAGTTTGCTTACGAAAGAAGTATCAAACCAGGACAAAGCATTGAACTAGCAGTAGGTATTATTGGCTGGGGTAAAGACTTAGCAAACGAAGATCCTTCTGGAGCTTTTGTAAAACTTGGATATAAATTTATGAGAACTCCCGACTACAATGTTAGCAAACTAAAATATAGCCACGTACTTAATGGCAGATATATCATGCCCGAATTAGTTTATAGAAAGCATTATATAGATACGGATAGATCAGAAATAGAGAGCTTTGCATTTATGATAAAATGGGGTAAAGAATCTATTTTCACCAATACTTTCCTTATTGATTGGTACTTGGGTGCTGGATATGGATACTCTGACAATCACGGAGAATACAGCGGACATTACGGCTTTATAACAGGTACAGACTCATTCCCTATAAGTTTTACAGCAGGAATTAGAATAGGATTTCTTATATAAATACACTTGAATAATTATCTAAAAAAAACAATTAAATAATCTCAATTTTAATTTTAGAGATATACTTTTGCACAAAATTTTAAATTTCAAAAATTGAAGAAGCCAATCATACTGATAATATTAGTCTTACTAATAGATCAAATATCTAAAATATACATAAAAACTCACTTCATGTTAGGTGAGGAGGTTAAAGTAACAGACTGGTTTATTATCCACTTTACCGAAAATAACGGTATGGCATTTGGCACGGAACTAGGTGGAGTTTATGGAAAATTATTCTTATCTGTATTTCGTATTTTGGCTGTTTCAGGTATATTTTATTGGCTTTATACTTCTGTTAAACAAAACCTATCGAAAGTACTTATTTTCTCAATAGCATTAATCTTTGCAGGAGCATTAGGAAACATTTTAGATTCTCTTTTCTATGGAGTATTTTTCAATGATAGTTTAGGACAAGTTGCTACTCTTCAGTCAATAGGAAACGGATACGCTCCTATGCTTTTTGGTAAAGTTGTTGATATGCTTTATTTTCCGCTATGGAAAGGTTTTCTACCTAATTGGATTCCTGTTTGGGGAGGACAATATTTTATATTTTTCCAACCAATTTTTAACGTAGCAGATTCAGCAATAACAATTGGCGTATTAACATTATTTATATTCCAGAAAAAAGTATTTAAAGAATAGTTTCAAACTATTATATCATAACAAAAAAAGTGGAAGGCAAAACCTTCCACTTTTTTTTGTTTATCACATTTAATATTTTGATTAGTACATTCCATAATAAGGACGTCCCATTCCTATCATATTATTACCCATACCAAATCCTCCATTTCTCATACCATAAATTCCGTAGGGATATGTTGGAATATTTCCTTTATCATATTGAATTTGAATTCCTACCCTTGTCTTCTCGCCAATCTTAAACTCTGCACCTACACTAAATCCTTCAGATCCATACATCTTATAAGGCGATCTCTGCCCATAAGGTACGTTACGTTGATTCATATCATAATATCCCGATGCAAACACCGTGATATTAGGATTTATCTGATGAGATCCTGATGCGTAAATAATAGCTTGAGTATTAGGAATCATTTTACTTTTTACACCTTCATTAGTCATCATTAAACCTGAATAACTAGACTGACTCATCACAAATCCAACAGTAAGATGCGTTTTCTTTCCAACAGGCAATGTTGCCGATGGAGCAACATAGTAATTGTATCCATTCATATTTCTACCAAAAGAAGAAAAACTTGTTCCAACGTTTACATTATATCTAACATTGGCATTATACTCTACTTTATTATCGCTATTCTCCTTAGGGTACCATTCTTTTGAATCTACCGAATTCTGTGCAAATGAAACAGTTGTAAATAATGAAAATAATATTAAAATAATTTTATTCATATTCGTTGTCATTTTATGAACTGCTAAAATAACAAATTAATTACAATCTTCATAGTATAACAAACTTATACTCAACAACTATTTCAGACAAAACAGCTTAGCTTTAATATTAATTCGCATTAAAAATATTAGTTTTATTTGTATTATCTTTGCGACATGGGAGAAACAACAAGACAAAGACGTATACAAAAACAAATTCAGCAAGATTTAGCTGAAATATTTCAAGCAGAAGCTAGAGAAGCTTTTAAAGGAAAAATTATTTCTATTACAAGAGTTAAGATCACAAGCGACTTAATGGATTGTAGAGTTTACATAAGTGCATTTCCTATGGATGACAAAAAAGCATTTATGGATTTTGTAGAAACAGAAGCACCTAGAATCAAAAATCTTCTTGGTCAAAGAATAAGACATCAAATGCGAAGAGTACCAAATATACAATATGTATATGACGACTCTCTTGATTATGTTGATGATATTGAAAAAGCATTAAAAGGAAAAGGAGAAGATCCGATTAAGGATTCAATAAAATAATCCCATAAAAAACTATATCCATAAATGGATTTCCCTTTATACATTGCAAAAAGATACTTATTTTCTAAAAGTAGTAGCAACGCCGTAAACATTATTACGGCTGTTTCTATTTTGGGGGTAACCGTAGGTACAATGGCTTTATTAGTCGTTTTATCTGCATTTGCAGGTTTAGAAAAATTTTCTACTTCAATGCTATCTACTTTCGATCCTGATATAAAAATAACATCAGTAGAGGGAAAATCTTTTTTTTATACCAATGATATAGATAGCATTCTAAAAAACACCAACGGAATAGATGCTTACACCAAAACATTAGAGGAAAAAGTTTTTTTAAGATATAGAGACAAAGAATACATATCTAAAATTAAAGGGGTTGATTCTAACTTTTCCAATGTAAATGCAGTTAATTCATCTATCTATGCTGGGAGATGGCTTTCAGACAATTCAGACAACAATGAGGTAATTATTGGAGGAGGAATATCGCATTACTTATCTCTAGGTCTTAGCGACAACTATAAACCTCTAGAGATATACGTTGTTAAGCCCGGTAAGGGTCAAATAACCGACCCTATGGGTAGTTTCAAAAGAAAAGATGCATTCCCTGTTGGAGCTTTTGCTATAGAAAAAGAGATAGATGAAAAATATATAATTTCGTCGCTTCCCTTTGCTCGAAATCTCCTTAACTATAAGAAAAATCAGATATCTGCCATAGAAATAAAACTATTACCTAACATAGACGACAAATCTTTTGCGAATAAATTAAAACAACTATTGGGAGATGATTTCGAAGTAAAAACTCAACAAGAACAACATGCTCTTGTTTACAAAATGATGAATACTGAGAAAATTGTTACTTACCTTATATTCACATTGATTCTGATAATTGCTGTTTTCAATGTTATTGGCTCTGTGAGTATGCTTATTGTTGATAAAAAGAAGAATCTACACACTCTTTGGAGTATGGGAGCTTCGGAAGTACTTTTGCGAAAAACATTTGTGAAGGTTGGACTATTAATAACCACTATAGGAGCTGTTAGCGGTATTGTTTTAGGCTCAACTTTGGTATTGTCACAATACTACTTTAACTTCTTAACTTTTGGAGGAGGTATTGCTTATCCAGTGGAATTAAATATCTCAAATATACTGATTGTAACTCTTACAATATTCTCAATTGGATATGCTGCATCTAGATTATCGGTACTGAGATTGAATAAAAATTTATTAAGTCAATAATCGTCGTACTACTTTTTCTTGAATTCTTTAAGGAATAAATCTCCATTTTCGAAAACAGCATAACTACTACCGTTTACCCATTCGCCAGTATTAATATACTTAGCTCCAGTAGATAGTTTTATTTCCATTGCTAGATGTCTATGTCCGAAAAGGAAATAATCTATTTCAGGATTTGATTTTAGTTTTCTCTCAGCATATAGCACAAGCCATTCTTTATCCTCTCCATAAAATATTTGATCAGAATCGCCATTAGCTAGCCTGCTTCTTTTTGAAAAATAATTAGCTATGCCCAAAGCCAAATTAGGATGCAATATAGAATAAAGCCATTTTGAAAAAGGATGAACGAAAACTTTTTTCATTCTCTTATAGCCTTTATCATCGGGACCTAAACCATCACCATGCCCTATAAAAAATTTCTTCCCAAAAAAGTCGAAAATCTGTGGCTCGTGATAAACAGTAATTCCTAGTTCTGTTTGAAAATAATCGAACATCCACAAATCGTGATTGCCAACAAAAAAAGTAACAGGAATACCTTTATCAGTAATTTCAGCTAACTTGCCTAGAACACGAGTATATCCTCGCGGAACAACGGTTTTATACTCAAACCAAAAATCAAACAAATCTCCTAACAAAAAAATATGTTCCGCATCTTTCTCTGCCATTTCAAGCCATTTTACAAATAACTTTTCTCTCTCGTGACTCTTTTCTAGAGTTGGCACTCCAAAATGTTGATCGGAAGCGAAGTAGATTTTTTTGTTTTCCATATTTCAGATTAATTGGATTTACTCGTTGTCAGACGCATACCACTCAGCATAAGATGTTGCTGTTTCGTGTAGTTTTATAGAATGAAGATTAACTCCTTCCGGAAGTCTATTCTTAATCCTCTCAGCAAAATCAACAACCATATTTTCGCATGTTGTCTGATAATCCACATCTACAATTCGCAAAGAAACTATACCTGATAAAGCTTCCTTTATTTTTGCCTGAGATGTTTTGTTATTAATCATTAAAGAATGATCTAGCCTATCTACTATTTCTTCCTTAACTATCTTTTTCAAGTCAGAAAAATCCATAACCATTCCATATTTAGGACTATTCATATCTGCAATAGGCTCGCCTATTACGGTTACAAATAATTTATATGAATGACCATGAATGTTCTTACACAAGCCATCGTGACCGTATAGAGCATGAGCTAACTCAAAGCCAAACTCTTTTGTTAATCTAATTTTTCTCATAATTTATACGGGCAAATTTAATTAAAGATAATTGTACTTTAAAACAAAATATATAAAAGGCTAAGTTGCAACACTTAGCCTTTTGAAAATCATCAATAAAATAGAAATATCATCTATCGTTTCTATTTTGGGACTAAAAATTTTTCTAGTTAATTAAAACGGCCAAAAGTCGTTATCGTTCCAAATATCTTCTTTCAAGCTTTCACTTAGTTCATGAAGCGATTTCTGATGCCCCATTTCCCATTTAGCTAACATTGTGTACAGTTCTTTTTCATTCTTATCAGTAGCTTCTTCAGCTCTATCAGAATACAATTTCACTGCTCTTGTCTCAAAATCAATTGCTGCTGAAATTGCAGCCGCCTCAAAACTTGCTGCCCCAACTTCTTTCTTAAAATCCTCTGAAAGCACCTTCATTGCAACCTCATCGTCAGTATCTCCTTCTAAATCTTTTACTGATAAAAATTCGTTTGTACGAGAATAATGAGCAAATTGATCTGACAAAAACTTAATGTGCTGATCTTCCTCTTCTGCCATCATTTCGAATATTTTACGAGCAGACTTACTATCTGATTTCTCAGCTACTGCTGAATAAAATTCTTTTCCTCTACGCTCTAATAATATTGCTTCTTTTAAAATATCTGTCGCTGTACGTGCCATATTTTTTCGTGTTAAAATGATTAATTAAGTAATTTAAAGTTACAAGTAAATTTGAAATAAACCGATAATTATATGCGTAATAATTTCGCTAAAAAACAAATTTCAATAAGAATCTAACACCAAATGGATTGGAATTTGGATTTTGTAAATATGAAGTCCTCCATACCGCATCAACCCTAAGAACTTTAAAAATATTCTCTATTCCTGCACTATATTCAAAATACCCATTCGATGGAGCTAAATAATCAACTTCTGATGAATTAATTGCTATATTCTCTGGATTAGAAATTTCACCCCACAAACCTCTGAAACCTGCAGTAGCACGTAAATCCAACCTATTGAACAACGGAATTTTATTCATTATTCTCCCATTGAAATGGTGATCTATATGTAGAGTAGCGTAAGTGTCGGAAACAAACTCATAATAATCCATCAAACTAAACATATTTTCCTCTATACCTATTGTTTGGTTTCCTGGAATAATATCCATTAGTTGTAATGGCACTGTACCGAATGTTTTTCCAAACTCTGTTATCATTATTGTTTTACCAAAGAAACCCGTTAAAAAAGGCTGACGGTAATAAAATTTCACCTTATCGTAATTAAACCTTGAGTCTAAGAAACCTGCAATTCCTCTAATGTATTTCAATCTCAGTGTAGGATGCCAATTAGTTATAAAATCTCTATCTACACCATAACCAATTTCTTTTCTACGTGGAGTATAAATAAATGACAACTGTACTTGAAAATCTTTAAGCGAATTTTGCTCAACACCAGTAATAGGATCTTTATACGACATATTAAAGCCAGCAATAGATGTCATATAATCATACTTTGTACTTAGTTTTATTCTGAAATTCTTTACAGCTTCCATTTCTAGACCTACCCTATAGGACACTGTATTTGTAAGCTTCGAATTATCTCCGACTGTAAAAATGCTAGAAGCAAAATTTTTGGAATAAACACTATTCTCTTGCGAAAGCAACACTCCCCTTTGTTCAAGGTCATCTTTTATTCCTAGAGAAACTATCCAACGATGATTATTCGATATTAAATACGAAAATCCTAAACCATACTTAAAGTCCTTGTCTCCGAAACCATAAGCGGTATATCCTCCTAACCGCCACCTATCATCTCTACTAAAATATGTTCTTGCACCCATTTGCAAACGCACACCTTCCACTGAGTTATATCCAACCACATTATAGTAAGGCCCGTAATCAATAACACCATAATTAATCCATCCAGAACTCAGCATCTCTCCTAGCTTCTTATAGCGAACAAACTTCCTATCGTGTGCCAAATCCTCATGCATAGCATATATATCGGAATCCGCAGACTGTAGATTTACCGGTCTTATTTTTATCCAATCATTATTACTGAGATTATACAGTGTATCCCTTTTCTCCAAATCTACATCATATGCTCCAAGCGAAATAGGATTCATCTTATCTACATCTTGGTCATAGTACGTAGTAACTTTTACAGCTTCAGCACCAATTAATTCGTACTGCTTGAATGGACTAAAATTGATTGACAAACTATCTTTAACTATTGTATAAAGATTTTTTTTCACCTGCTTGAAATCCTGATATATATGAATATTGTTTACAAAATTCACACTAAACCCTTTAGTAGCCTTCATATCTATTGAATGGACTATATACTTTGTAGTATCTGCCCAAAAACTTCCTTCGAATGTTAGCTCTTTTTTTCGTCTAGGAAAGTATTGAATTTTATAAATCCTATTTCCTTCATACATAGCACTATCAACAATGGCATATTTATACGTCATTAATGCTCTCTTTGATAGAGGACTAACAAATTTCTTGTTGAATAAAACAACAGAATTGTCAAAAACATCATAATCTAAATAGAGCTCCTTTACATACATACTAACGCTCTTGTTAGATTTAAAACCAGAAGTATTACTAGCCTCTAGTATTTCGTTTTTTCGAGGTGGCGATGTTTGTCCGTAAACTTGATAAATTTCTTCAATCAACAACAAAGGAACGTAAGTGTATTTTCCTTTCTTATACTTTCGTGATTGTAATTGATCAAACTGTCTAAAAGGACCTAAGTGTTTCAGTGTAGAGTCAGGATCATAAAGATCAAACCTAACCTTATCGTATTTTTTATATCTGTAAGTTCTTCCTTGTTCTAAAGAATATTTTTTATGATTCTTCCTAATTCGTTTAAGAATATAATGTGCTGGATTTTCTTTAGTATCGTCTCCAACAACTACAACTTCGTTTAATACTGATGCATCAGGAGTAAGTAAAATATTATCGTTAGAATCTGAAATTTTAATTTTCAAAGGCTCATACCCTATGAAACTGATATTTAGATAGCCTGTACCTGTATTGTTGGTTTCTATATTAAAATATCCTTTATCGTCTGACACTGTACCTATATGAGTCCCATCGATTATTATATTCACATACTCTAAAGGCTCCTTTGTATCAGAATCAATAATTCTACCCGTTATTATAGTTTCTTGAGAATATAACTGACCTATCCCAACAAACATAATTGCAAGTGTAAATATTGTATTTAGATATATCTTTTTCACGTATTATATTTAACTGTAACAAAATGAAAAGTACGAAAAAATAATTTCAATGCACATTATTACCATATTCATATAGGGATTCACTCTTTTACAGCATAACTCTCTATAATTCAATCACAACCTTTTATTTAATTTAGAAACACTGCTAAAACTTCACAAGTGCACTAATAGTTATCGCTTTCTTATCTTCAACTAAATGACAAATCCACTAGGATTTTGCTCATTTCAGTAAAAAAATCAAATCATAAAAAAACACCCTATATTAGAGTGTTTCTTCATTAAATCGTTTTTCAAATTCATCGGGCGATATTGCATTTTTCACATCAAAATCACCAATTTTAGTTCGCCTGAGTTTACTTAGATAAGCTCCACTATTCATCTTTTTTCCAAAATCGTAAGCTAAAGATCTAATATAAGTTCCTTTTGAAACAACTGCCCTAAAATCAATTTCTGGAAGTTCTATTCTTGTTATTTCTAATTCCTCTATATTTATTCTTCTAGCTTCAACTTCAACCTTTTCACCCGCACGAGCCATATCGTAAAGCCTCTTACCTCCTTTTCTTAAAGCTGAAAATATCGGAGGAAATTGATCTTGCTCTCCTAAAAATGATTTTGCAGTATCTAAAATAAGTTCCTCTGTTATATGATCTGTTGCAAACCTTTCGTTCACCTCAGTTTCTAAGTCATACGAAGGAGTTGTTGCCCCTACAGTAATTGTCCCTGTATATTCCTTCTTCTGAGCCTGAAACTCATCTATTCTTTTTGTGAATTTACCTGTGCAAATTATCAACAAACCTGTAGCTAAAGGATCTAGTGTACCTGCATGGCCAACTTTAATCTTTTTTACCTTAAAGCGTTTTTTAATCAGCCATTTTATCTTGCTTACAGCATTAAAAGAAGTCCAAGTTAATGGTTTATCTATCAAAAAAACTCGTCCTTCTTTAAAATCTTCTAACTCCATTAGCCTAGATTAATATTACATCAAAGAATAGCCTAAAGCTATTGATCCTACAATGAAACAGTATATTGCAAACCAAGTAAGCTTACTTTTCTTAACTAATGATATCATCCAAGTACAAGCAAATAATCCTGTAATAAATGCAACTACAAAACCTATCCCCATAGGTAAAATATCTCCTCCCGAGAAATTGATTTCGCCACTTAGAATGTCTTTTGCCATCTTACCCAAAATCAAAGGAACAACCATTAAGAAAGAAAATCTTGCTGATTTCTCTCTATCAATTCCTAATAATACAGAAGTAGAAATTGTAGCTCCCGAACGAGAAATACCTGGCATAATAGCAATAGCCTGAGAAATACCAATTATCAAAGCTGATGTAAATGTAACCTCTTTATCTGTAGTTTTTGCTTTATCAGCAAGTAACAGTAATAAAGCTGTAATCAAAAGCATACCTCCTACAAGAGTTAAAGCTCCTCCAAAAAGTGATTCAATTTCTTTATCGAACATAACTCCAATTATAGCAGCTGGAATCATAGAAATGATAATCTTAACTGAAAACTTTGATTCTTCGTTCCATTTAAATTGAAATAACCCATTTATTATTTCTAAAATTTCTTTTCTAAAAATTACTATCGTACTCAACGCAGTTGCTCCATGCAAAACAACTGTCATCAACATACTCTCTTGTGGCATTGAATTATCGCCAAATAATGCTTTTGCTATTTCTAGATGTCCACTAGACGAAACAGGTAAAAACTCAGTAAGTCCCTGAATTAACCCCAATATAATTGCTTCGAAAATTCCCATTGTAAATTATATTTATGTAATAATATTTTTATTTATTCGGATTAGCCAATATAGCCCAAACCTCCACTCCGAAACCTACAAGCACTATCATAGGTGCAAGTCTAATCTTTACAAAAGAAAACATTTCGTAGTTAAATGTGTTGACATCCTCAGATGCCCCACCAGACATTAATAAATATCCTAAAACAATAAGACCTATTCCTATTGCCATTAATCTATAGTTCTTCTTACCGAACAAAAACTGTTTTTCAGCCATGATTATTTTCATTTTTTTTACAGAAGCGCAAAACTAGTAATAAAGTTCTTCTGTTCTTAATCCTAAGTACTTATTTATTGCAAAATATGTACTCACCCACGATATTAATATTCCAACAAGAGTTACACTTAAATAAAGTATTGCATAATACTTAATATCTTGCATATCAGTAATAATAGGAAAATTCATCTGCAGATAATACAACATTCCACTCAGCATCAATAACGCAACGAATGCACCAACCATACCTAATTTGATATTTTGCCACATAAAAGGTTTCCTGATAAAGCCCTTTGTTGCACCTACAAGTTGCATAGTTTTTATAGTGAATCGCTTAGAATGTATAGAAAGTCTAATTGAACTGTTGATAAGAGCGATAGAAACAAACATAAATAAAGCCGCAAAACCTAGCAACCACATTGTTATTTCTTCAATATTTTTAGACATCTGCTCTATCAGCATTTTATCATAACTAACTTCCGTTACGAATTTTTTACTAGCGAGATTTTTTTCAATCATCGCCATGTGTTCAGGCTTAACATATTCAGCCTTAAGATGTATATCTATAGAATTTTGTAAAGGATTGTACCCGATAAAATTAACGAAATCTTTTCCTAACTCATCTTTTACCGTTTCTGCTGCTTCTTCCTTTGAGATAAATTCGGTTGATTTTACATAATCTGTCAACTCAAGTGTTTTTTGCAACTTTCTAACCTCAACTTTTTTTGCTGTATCCTTCAAAAAAATGGTAAAAACAAAGTTTTCTCTAACGTGATCCGTAACCTTCTTAGCGTTTAAAAACAATACTCCTATCAAACCTAACAAAAACAATACCAGCGACATACTAACTATCACTGATACATACGAATTACGTATACGTCCACTATTTACTTGTTCCATTTAACTATACTAACCTAATTCAATTAATCTGCGCTAATTTATAAAAAACAATCAGAAATTAGCGTTACAATAATTTTAAATAAATAATTACATAAATTGCACGTCATTAAATAAAATAAAACATAAAGATGAAGAAGACGATAATCATAATTCTATCTATTATTTCGGTTTTTATAATCGCACTTATAGCTATACCATATATTTTCAAGGACGAAATAAAAGATGAAATATTACGCGATATAAATAGAAATACCGATTTAGAAATTTCTATTAAAGATTATGATTTATCGTTAATATCTAATTTCCCTAAATTCACTTTCAGTTTTGAAGATGTAAAGGTTGTTGACTCAAATAAAAATGAGATAGTTAATATTGAGGAAATATCTGCAGAGATAGATTCCAAAGACCTTATAGTTGACAAAAGCATTTCTATAAACAGTATTTCTGTAATTAAACCTACCATAAATTACACACTTACTAACGATAGCTTAGCAACTGCACAAAAAACAACAGAAAATATTTCTTCTGAAGAACTTGAAAACACTTTAACAGAAAGCGAACCATTAACGGAAGAACAGCCTAATGGTAATACAAAATCCTTGTCGCTAAATATTTCTAGCTATCAAATTGTAGATGCAAACATTACCATTAAAGATGAGAACAATAATGATTTCATCGTAATAAACAACCTTAATCACAATGGGTTTGGTTTATTTCAAAACGAGACACTTACACTAAACACTCATACTTCTATAGATAATTTTAGTATTAATCAGGACAAGAAATCATTAGTTAAGAATGCTAAAATCTTTGGAGATGTAACTCTTGATTTAGATTTGAAAAACAAGATTTATTCTTTGAAAGAAAACAGTTTATACATCAATAAAATAGAATTGAATTGGGTTGGAGTAATTAAGGAAATAGAAAACAACTTAGATATCGACTTAAAATTCAACACTCCAAATACCGATTTCAAAGATCTTTTGGCAATGATACCAGAGGATTACAAAAAAGATTTTGAAAAAATTAAAACAAAAGGAGAATTCAATATAGAAGGAAGTATTAAAGGTATTTACAACGACGAAACTCTTCCTGAATTCAGCATGAAATCATACATAAAGGATGCATCTATCAAATATCCTGACTTACCTGAAAGTATTGATAACATAAACCTAGAATTAAACATAACTAAGCCTCAAGGTAATAATCTAGACGAAATAGCAATAAACATACCTCAGGCGACATTAAAAATTTCCGACAACACTGTTAATGCTAGCATGTCGGCATCTAATTTAATTTCAGATCCACACATTACAGCTAAGATTTTAGCAAACTTCGATTTGTCTAAACTCCGAAATGCAATACCTCTAGAAAAAGGAGATGATATAAATGGTAAAATATTTGCTGATATTTTTATGAAAGTAAAAATGTCGGATTTAGAACACGAGAGATACAACGAACTTGATGCTAAAGGAGATATTAAACTTACCGACTTCAGCTTTTCAACAAAATCTCTAAGAAACAAAGTTTTGATTAATAATGCGAGCATTGTTGTAAGTCCTAAAAGTCTTCAGTTAGAAACTTTTAATTTTAAAATCGGGAATAGCGACATTAAAGCAAAAGGTACAGTTACAAAGTACCTAGAATACATATTTGAAAACAAACAACTTTCTGGAAACCTTGACATAAAATCTAACTACCTCTACGCATCAGACTTTATGATGGTAGAAAATAATGACGTAGAACAAAATTCTAAAGACAACATAGCATCAGAAACTCCTAAAACAAAAAACACTACTAAAGATGATGCTTTTGCTATGGATGTAATAGAAATCCCTGCTAACATAAGTTTCGAGAACAATATCAACATAAAGCATTTTATATACGGAAGTATAAAAGCAGATAATGTAAAAGGGAAATTAGGCATAGAAAACGAAAATGCTTACTTGAAAAAAATAAGCATGAACACCCTTGATGGTACTATTTATATTGATGGAAATTATTCATCTAAAATAAAAACATCGCCAAAAACAGATTTTGATCTAAGACTTAAAAACATAGATATACAACAGCTCAGTAGATCTTTTGTTTTTGTAAAACAAATTGCTCCTATAATAAAAAACACAACAGGAAAAATCAGTGCTAATATGGATTTTAAAACAACATTAGACAACACAATGAATCCTGTATATGAAACAATGTTTAGTGATGGTGAGATTAAGACTCATAATGTAAGTCTAAAAAACACGAATTTCATTAAGCAATTTGGTAGTATTTTAAACATTGATGAGCTTAAAAGTAATCCTAAGATTGAAGACATAAATTTGAGCTATTCTATAAAAAAGGGAATACTAACTATGGCTCCTTTTAATCTAAACATTGCTGATATCAAGTCTGAATTTAAAGGAAGTACAAATATCGGTAAGAAAACTATCGACATGGATGTTTCTATAATTTTCCCTCGAAAATATTTAGGAAAAGAAACCAACAACATTATTGACAACGCTGTTAACCTAGCTAATAATTTTGGTGCAAATGTAAAAGTGGGGAATACCATTGATGTTGATGCCAAAATATATGGAGACATCGCAAAACCAAAATACTCTCTTACTTATGGTCCTGGCAAAGCAAAAACTCCAGAACAATATCTGAAACAACAAGCAGATAAAATAATTGAGGATGCTAAAAAAGAATATGGCAAAGGCCTAGAAAAAAAGGCTAATGATCTATTGAAAAGCTTATTCAAATAGCAGAAATTTTCTACTACTCGCCCAAAGGCGAGTAGTAGAATCTACACTACATTTTATAAATCCAATAGGCAGGATTCTGATCTTTTGTATCTAACCACAACTGAAATTTCAACACTGTGGCACCAGTTCTTGCGTTGGTGTAAATAGTACCTAATTTTTGTTTGATCTTAACTTTATCTCCTTTTTTCACATAAATCTTACTTAGATTAGAGTAAACAGTGTAATAGTTTCCATGCTGAACCAATACTGTTTTGGCTCCACCTTTAGATAAAATTATTGAAGATACAACTCCGCCAAAAACAGCTCTAGCTTCTGCTCCTTTTTCTGTTGCAATATCCACACCATGATTAACAATAGTTATGTTTTTCATTGTAGGATGAGGATGCTTACCGTATTTACTAACAACTACGCCTCTTTCTACTGGCCATGGCAACTTATTCTTATTCTCTTTAAAACTCTTTGATAAAGCTGTTGCTTCTGCTGTAAGAGCATAATTAGAAGTATGTTTAGATGTGGTTGTGCCTTTAGCTTTTCTTTCTGCTTTTGCTTTTGCACGTGCAATTCTAATTTCTTCAGATATTATTTTCTGAATCTCAGACTGAAGCTTATTAGCCTTCTTTTGTTTTAATCTTATTTCGCTAACTAACTTTTTGTTCTTTTTCTGTAAGTCGGTTAAAACTGCCTCTTTTTCCCCTTTTTCTGCCTGTAACTTGTTTTTTTCCTTCTCTTTTGACGATAGCAAGGCAATTTTAGATTCTTTTTCTTTCTTTAACTTAACTATTGACTCTTCTAAAGCAGCACTTTGTGCCTCGATTTTTTCTCCTTGTGCCTTTCTATAACTTGAATATTGATTAATATATTTCAACCTTTTCATAGCCTGATTGAAATTATCAGAAGAGAGTAAAAACATTAACCTGCTATACCCTGATTTTGATTTATAAGTTTGTTGTACAATTCTAGCATAATCCTCTTTCAATAATTTAAGCTCCGCCTCTGATTCTTTAATCTGAGCATTTTTCTTTTTTATACTACTGTCAATAAAAGAAATTTCATTATTGATATTATTAATCAACTGCTGTCTTATACTTATCTTTTTATCAAGGTTTCTCACCTGAGCAACAGAATATTGAGATGCTTTTTTGTTTTCTTTCAGAAGAGAATTAACATATTCAATATCTTTCTGAAGGCTCTCCCTCTGACGTTTCAATTCTGCTTTCCTATCGCTTTGTGCAACAGAAGGTAAGCTTACAAGAATACTTACTATTAATAAGGTAATTTTAAAAAATCGCACTTAGATATATTTTATTTCAATTTTAATTCTTTGTAACCTGCCGGAATTCTAAAAGGGAAAGATAGTTTTTTATCTACTTTGATTCCTTTATATTCAATTTCTACCAAAGTAACAGAATCATCCATTATTTGCAAACTTATATTTTCAGGAATTAAATACTTATCTCCCACCAATTCATAATCTTTATTATCAACCATCAGCGTGATTTTCCTATCAGGTTGAGATATCAATTGGCGCTCTAGTTGATAATTAACAGGATTGTACCAATACCTCTTTATGAAATCACCATTGTTTTTTCTTTTCCTTACTAACCTTCTATTATTCTCGTATTCTAAAAGGAATAAATCCTTAACAATAGATGATCTATACTTTTTGGGTTCGATATTCATAATCGGCTTACCTAAAAGAAGAGATTGGAGTTGGTAAAAATCAAGTTCCATGCCTAACAAACTAGATAAATATTTAAAATCGCCACTAAACGTAGTGTGATTCTGTCTCTCGTACATACTCACTCCTTCTGGTGTAATTATACCTCTAGCAAATGATATACCTAAAAAACTAACATTCAACCATATCTTCTTATCTTTTTCTAATCGAAGATTTACATTGAAACTCATCTTCTTTTCTTTTGACTGATATTTAACCTTCAGTGTCGCTGACATATACTGAGGCAAAACATATATAGAGTCCGATTTAGAAACAATCTTAGATGGTGGCAATACTGCTATTTTTCCATAATCTGTAACTACGGTTTTTGTACCACACGAGTTTAATGCGAATACAGATAGTATTATAGAAAATGCAATTATTATTTTCTTGACTTGCATATTTTATATGTATAAAATCTCTTATTATTGAATAGCTCTTTTGCTAATCTTTTCTTTTAAAATTATCGAACTCTTATTGAGCTTATAAGCTTTCTTCCATTGTTTTACAGCTTTTCGTTCTTTCCCTAACCTATACAATGCATCGCCATAATGCTCTATTACACCAGAACTAGAATCTCCACCATTTTTTAATGCAAGTTTCAAAACCGATTCTGCTTTCTTGTAATCACCTAACTTATAGTAAACCCACCCCATAGTATCTAAATATGTAGGATTATTTGGTTCTGCTTCTATTACTTGCTTTATCATTTCTAAAGCTTTTTCTAGATGCATATCGCTCTCTGATAGATAATAACTATAATTATTAAGAGCCATTATATTCTCAGCATCATAACTAATAGCCTTATCATATTCTGCAAAACATTTATCTAATTCTTTCTTACTGTAATAAGAACTAGCTATTAAGCTGTGAAATTCTGCTTTTAGTTTATCATCGCTAACTACATATTTAACACCTTCCTGTAAAACAGCAATTGATTCGTCATATTCTCCAAGCTGACTCAAACCTAATCCTTTAAACAAAAGCAATATTGGTTGATTAGGATATATCTCCAACATCTTACCGGTATCTTCTACCAATAACTTATATTCTGATAATTCTTGCTCTAATATTAGCATATCTATCAAACCTGAGAAATCAGTATATCCTGCATTAAATCCTTTTCTGAAAGTTTTTAATGCATTTTCTTTCTCTCCTTCTGCTTTATATAAATTTCCTATTACCGGATATATTCTAGCTTCATTTGATTTCTCTACCCATGATTCCAAAGATTTAATCAACCTTGGTGTTTCTTTATTATCAACATCTACAGATACAAATGTGATAACAAATCCCATCTTTTTGTTGAAATCTAGATTTGGATTATCTAAGGTTTTATCCAAAATTTCAAAAGCTTCATCTATCTTTTTAGTTCGAAGAAGTATCTTAAACTCCTGACGCAACAACGGAAAATCTTCAGGAGCGATGGACAAACCT